>CAZNQN010000216.1:0-3431 GCA_964574925.1 uncultured Phycisphaeraceae bacterium
TCCCTTCAGTGACAGCATACTGACATCCTCGGGCGCCAGCGTCGCCGCCCGATCCGCAAGTTGCAAAGCCGCTTGGATGTCCCCCCGCGCCGCCGCCAGCGCCGCCCGACCCGCGTACACCTCGGCGGTGTCGGGCGCGGACCGCTCCGCCTCCCGCAGCAGCGCCTCAGCCTCGTCGAGCCGACCCGCCCGAATGTACGCCCCTGCCAGATCGACCGTCGTGCCCACGTGGTCGGGATAATCCGCCCGCACTCGTTCGAGCAGGGCTAGGGCTTCATCCACCCGTCCGCTCGCCAGCAGTTCGCGCGCCCGGTTGCGCCGCGCCCAGCGTGTCAACCGTAGATCCTTGACTTCCTGAAGCCACGGATCGGAGACGAACCGCGGATCGACGATCCCTCCGTGAGCAAAGGCCGCCTTCGCCTCCTCCATCCGCCCCAGCGCCCGGTACGTCCGCCCCAGCAGATGGAACACCTCCGGATCGCCGCTCAGCGTCCGGGCCTCTTCGAGCACGTTCAGGGCTTCCCCCGCTTTTTGCTGCGCAAGCTTCGCGCGGGCCAGTTCGCAATACCCGGGAACCTCCCGCGGACGAAGCGCCACCACCCGCTCGAACATCTCCTCTGCGTCCTGGGCATCGCCTTGATCGAACAACAGCAGGCCGAGCCGTTCGTAGGCGGGCGCGCAGTCGCCCTCGGCCTCGATCACCGCCCGGAACAGTTTCTCCGCGTCCTCTGCCCGCCCCGCTTCCGCATAGAGCCGCGCCAGGTGATACCGCCACTTCGGTTCCCGCGGCTCGAGCGTCACCGCCTTTTCGTAACAACGCATCGCCAGCGCGGGATACCCATGCGCGTCGTAGAGCATGCCCAGTTTCCCGTAGGCGGTTCCCTCGTCGGGATGGGCCCGCACCGCCGCCAGGGTTTCGCCGATGCGCCGCCGCACGACGGGTTCCAGACGGTCCAGGTCGGGAGGGACGGGAATCCGGTCGGAGGGGGATCGAAGGAGGAAATATACCCCCAGCGCCCCGAGGAGACACACGCCCGCGACGACGAATCGTTTCCCCGCGCCCCGCCGCCTCTGCCCGGCGGGAGGTCGTCTTCCGGTCTTCGAGGCTCCGTCTGGTTCCGCAGGCATCACTGATCCGGTCGCGGGGCGAGCCCGCCGCAGCGGACACCCTCGGCCGCCCATCCTATCCGACCCGTTTCCCCGCAGGAAACACACCGCCCAACTTGCCGGACGCCCCGTCCCCTCGTATCATCCCCCGCCGTGGGATCGGTGTCGTAGGTCCAATTCGGAAAGGAGAACCGTGATGCATCGTCCCGCACGATTCGTTCGGTGGCTGCTGGTCGTCTGTTCGGCCGGCCTGGCTCCCGCGTTCTTCCTCCGGTGCGACAAGGCCGCGATCAACTTCCAGCGCGGGTTCTTCTGGCAACTGGGGTTTAACACGGCGAACCAGCTTTTCAGCGCGATCCCGACCGACACCGGACAGTAAGCGACACGCGCAGAGCGCTTACGAAAACCGCGTCCGCGTATGGCGGGGGAGGATGCGGCGGATCGGGTTCCGAGCGCTGCTTGGACGGCCGCCAACGCCGAAGAAACCGAGTAGGCAGGTGAAAGCCTCCCGTGCGGCCGATTATTGAACACCGGGGGGCGGAGACGGCACGCCGCGTAACCGCGTGGTCCTCCCGAAGGGGGATTATCGTCTCTGCTCGCCCTCGCCTTCGCACGACCGGTCCATGGCGACCTGAAGACGCTCCACTTCGTCCAGCACGCGCATAAACCGGGCGCCGAGTTCGGTGAGGGCATACTCCACGCGCACCGGCGGTTTCTCGCCATGGACGGTTCGCCGGATGATCCCGAAGCGCATCAGCTTCTGGAGCCGCTCATTCATCACCTTCGGCGTCAGACCCGGACACGCGCGCAGCAACGAGCTCGGCCGGCGGGCGCTCGCCGCCAGAAGACGCAGAATCCGCACCGACCACTTGCACCCCAGAATGCTTTCCACCATGGCCGCCGCGGACGCGGGATGATCGTCGCCCCGTGGGGCGGTACGTGCTTCGGACTTGTCCCTGGGAACCATCATGTAACCAGCTTACCGAAAAGTACCATCTTGCAGAAGCAGCGCGCTCTGCGATCCTCGTGATCGTCGATTGCGCGGACCGTTGCGCCGCGCATTCCGACGCCGGGAGACGGGGACGGGCCCCGTCCGGACAAACTCTCTGTCTGTCGAGGAGAAACGACGATGAAGAAACGTGCGGTGTTCTATCATGCCGGCTGTCCCGTTTGCGTCCAGGCGGAACAGGCGATCCTCGGTGCCATGGACAAGGAACAGTACGAGGTCGATGTCGTTCACCTGGGCACCGACAAGAGTCGCATCGCCGAGGCCGAAAGCAAGGGCGTCAAGTCCGTGCCCGCCCTGGTGCTGGACGACCAAGTCTTTCACATCAATTTCGGTGCCAGCCTCGCCGACCTCAAGTGAAAGCATACCTCGCGGTGTCACGATATGGCCCACCGTCGTGATCCGGCCGGCGAACCCGCCGACCGGGTCAGCGGCTGGGCCGCAACACCGCCCGCACCGGACTGGCGTCGAAACCCGCAAGCGGCAACGGCAGGGCGATCAGCTCGTACACGCCGTCGGGCACGTCGCGCAAAACGAGCCCCTCCAGGACGAGGATGTCGCGGGCGAGACACGCTTTGTGGGCCGGAAGGTCCTGCGAATCGAACAGGTCCACACTGGGCGTGTCGATCCCGACGAGTCGGACGCCCCGTTCTGCCAGCGCTTCGATCAGTTCCGCGGACAGGGCGGCGAAATCCTCGTTCCACCGTGTCGGATCGGGAAAGGTATTCGTGCGAAACAGCACCCGCGCCACATCGATCGCTTCGGGCAGCATCTCCGGCGTGATCCGCGCGCCGCGCGGAACCTTGACGCTCACGACCCGGCACGGACCGAGATAGCGCTCCAGCGGGCACGCCTCGATCGACGCTCCCCCGGCTCCGTAATGGCTCGGCGCGTCCGCGTGGGCTCCGAGGTGCACCGTCGCCCGCAACGTGGAGAGGGTGACGGCGTCTCCCCGTTCGATGTCCTGGAGCACCTCGCGCGTCGGCGGGGTATCGCCCGGCCAGACGTCCAGCTCCGTCGTGATCGCCGGTGTGATGTCGTAGATCACCGCTTTCTCCCCTCCGTCCCCGATTGCACAAGCCGCAGCACGATGCCCTTCACGTCCGTGTCCGCGTACACACGGCCCGCTTCCACCGCGCCGGTGGGCACGGAACAGATCAGTGCCGCGTGATGATGCGGCCCCGTCGCCGGCACACCGTGCGATCCGCGGATCAGGTCGGTGTCGAGGGAGATTCCTCCCCCGGCCGGGTCGAGAAACATCTCCAGCGGGTCGTAGCCCGGCTTGCGGTGGATGTCCACCGCAAGCCGGGCTACGACC
>CAZNQN010000216.1:3441-4822 GCA_964574925.1 uncultured Phycisphaeraceae bacterium
GGGGCGGCTGCGTCCTCGAACCACCACGGATACGCCAGCCAGCGGGTCTCGTCGGCGATGAGGATCACCTCGCCGCTGCGCGGATGATCCAGCCCCACCTCGCTGCGCTGCGTCCCCGCAAGCACCTGGGCGATGCCCGGCACGGCCCGGAACCGCTCCGCCACCGCCTCGACCAGACGGGGCTCCCTCACGTAGACGTGCGCGAACTGGTGATCCGCCATGGCGAACGCCCGACTGTTCGGCAGGTCAAGCCATTCCGCGGCATCCTCCTCCCGCACGGACAGCCATCCCGCTTCCCGCAGGATGCGATTGGGGTACACCGCGCCGCGGACGTTGGTCATGGCGTATTCGCCCGTGATCAGAACGGCGGTGTCTTTTCCCAGTGCGTCCAGCTCCGCACGGAACGCCGCCAGCGCGCCGTCCAGTTCCATCAAGGCGGCGCGGGCCTCTTCGCTGTCGGGACCGGACTTCTGTCCGGCATAATCCAGGTGCGGGACGTAGATCCAGTTCAAGCGAGGCCCGTGTTCCCGCATCAACCACAGCGCCCCGCGAAGGATCCACCGCGTCGATTCCAGGTTCGCCGCCGGACCCCAGTAGTGTTGCAGCGGGAAATGCCCCAGGGCATCGAGCAGTCGAGGGTACAGATCCTCCGGCTTGGAATAGCACCACAGTTCCGTCGTTCCGTCCGGTTTGTGGATGGGTGCCGGCGTCACCAGATAGTCCGCGCCCGCTCCCTTGATGTTCTGCCCGTGCCACACAGCCGACGTTAGACCGGCGTCGATCCGGTGCAGCGCGTCCCAGACAGCCTCCCCCTCCACCACGTCGTGACCGGCCACCCAGAACGCGACCGTCGATCGCTCCCGATCGAAGAAGCCGTTGGCGATCACCCCGTGCGACCCCGGCGGCACGCCCGTCCACATCGACGCCTGCACCGGCGAGGTCACGCAGGGGAACGTCGGTCGAAGCGCCGCCGACACGCCCGCGCTCGCCCACTCATACAGTGTCGGCGTCGTGTGCCGGTCGAGGTCGCCCGGACGAAGACCGGGCACCGACAGCCACACCAGTCGCTCGATCTCGCTCATGGTCCCTTCCCCGCCGACGAGCGTGTGCCCGTCGGTTTCGCAGCGGAGCGTTGCTCCACCGTGGCCCCGACGAAGCGGCGCAGCAATGCATACGCTCGCCGCGCCGCGTCCACCGCCTGATGACTGTGCCGCGACAGCTCCACGTGCACCGGCCCGCGATAGTCGATCTCGCGCAGAGCGGTAAAGATCGGCCCGAAGTTCATCTCCCCCTCGCCGAACATCAAATGCTCATGCCGTTCCCGCCGCATGTCCTCAACGTGGACGTTCCAGAGCTTCTCCCGCCAGGTGCGGATCCACTC
>CAZNQN010000217.1:0-4818 GCA_964574925.1 uncultured Phycisphaeraceae bacterium
TCCCCCGCGCCGAGATCGAAGGCCAGATGGGCGATCCGCAGGTCGCCTCCCAGGCCCGACTGATGAGCCAGGCGCTGCGCAAGCTCACCGCCGCCATCAGCAAGACCAAGACGGTCGTCATCTTCATCAACCAGCTCCGCATGAAGATCGGGGTGATGTTCGGGAATCCGGAGACGACGCCCGGCGGACGGGCGCTGAAGTTCTACGCCTCGGTGCGCATCGACATCCGCCGCATCTCCGCCATCAAGGACGGCGACACGGTGGTGGGCAACCGCGTGCGGGCCAAGGTGGTCAAGAACAAGGTCGCCGCACCCTTCCGCGACGCCGAGTTCGACATCATGTTCGACGGCGGCATCAGCGTGGAGGGCGACCTGCTCGATCTCGCCCTCCACGACCGCATCGTCAGCAAGAGCGGTACGTGGTTCAGCTACAAGGACGTGCGTCTCGGGCAGGGACGGGAAAACGCCAAGCAGTTCCTCCGCGACAACCCGGATCTGTGCCGCGAGATTCGCGAGGCCGTCCTCGCCAAACGGCAGCCGAAATCGACCGCCGAGGAGGACGAGAAAAAAACCGCCGCCACGAAGGCTTCCGGGAAACGAAACTCCACCCCGGCAGGAACGGCTCTCGCGGGATCGCGGACCGTAAAACGAAGGCGGGCGTAGACTCTTCTCGTGTTTCCGTTCCGCACCGCGCGCTTCGGCCCGCACCGGGTTCGTATTCTATCTTCGTCCCCGGCGAACGGCCAGCCCGCAGTTTTGAGAAGCGGCGTCGCTCCGGAAACGAAACGCTGACGGGTCGTCGGGAAAGAATGGAGAGAACCGCCCTCCGCCTTTGGAAAAAGCTGGATCCGGCGCCTTCGTGATTCGGGACGACGCGTCGCGCCGCGGGCGATCAGACTTTGAGCATCCTGGAGACGTTTTGATCCACGCGGTAGACGGTGCCTTCCAGCGTGATGGGAATCCCCGCTTCCTCCAGCGCGTTGAGATAGCGGAAGACGGTCCGCCGCGAGCAGCGCAGCTTCCGTCCGATCTCGGCGAGCGACGCGCCCTTCTCCATCATCTGAAGCATCTTGAGCTGTCGTCCGTAGATGGACCGATCGCTTTCCAGGCGGTTGCAGAGGGACACCGCCGCCTTGCGAACCGCTGCGTTGCCCGCGTAGAGTTTCGACTTCAGCGCCGCCTTCAGCGCAAGGTGGATCGCCATCGTCTCCGTAAAGTCGGATCGTGCGCTCAGTTGCGTGGCCATGATCGCCTCCTCATGTTGCCCCGATCTGCGCCGGGGCGGCAACGATCCTTCCCGCGTTTCTCCGGGCATCCGTCGACCGGTCCGCTCCGCGAGACCCCGACCGGCACGACGCCATGGCACTATAGATCGTCCGGCCCCTGCTGACAAGCCCTGTCACCGCCGTGGCACCTCCGCCGCCCGCTCGGACAAGAAACGACGGCCTCCCGAAGGAGCGTCACCCTCTCGCACGGGAGCCGGGTCCGTCCAGGACGCTCGACGGGCAGACCCCCGACCGACCGTCCTTCTCCGTCCATACCGTCGCCACCGCTCCCGCGTCGAAGCGCAACACCCCCTCTTCGTCCGCCGTTCTGTGATAGGTCAAGGGGAAATGCAACGGTAGCGGCGCCATCGGCCACACGTGCCCCACCCGATCACTCGTCAGGATCGTTCCCTCCCACGAGGAAGGGAGGTGAAACGCCAGCAACTCCGCCACCGCTTCCGTCTGGTTCTCGTATCCGAGATGGAAATCCCCCAGCAGGATCCCCGCACACCGCGTCCAGTAGCCTGCAAGCGTCAGATGGGCGAGATAGCGATCGTAGCGTTCCACCTTGTCGTTGAAGTCTTCGAGCACGAGCCACGTACCCTCGGGACGGACGAAGCGGTCGTAGGCCGTCCCCACCAGCGTGCTCAGAACGGTCAGGTTCCCGCCGCTCAGCCGCAACTCGCTGCCCTCCGGCGGTTCCGACCCCCGCAGCACCCTCACCGGAAGCGGGCGATCCGTTCCCCGCCCTTCGATGACGGCCGCGACGTCCCGGAAATAGGCTGCAAACTCCGGTCCCAGATGCTCCCGCACCCACGGTCCGGTCTTCGAGGCCGCCGGTGGAGACGAAGCGACGTGCCGGGCCGCGTACCGTTTCAAGCCGTACATCAAAAATGCCGGTCCCATGTCGTAGAGCGCCCGCCCCTGCGGATGCCCGCCGAGGATGTTCACCAGCGTGGTCAGCTCGCTGAACCCGAACAGGGCCACCGGTCGCGTCCGCCGATCGAGCACACCGAGGTCGATCCGCGGCACGATGCGCGTAAACCACGCCCCGCCGCGCACCATGACGATGGCGGATACCGCATCATCCGCCAGCGCCCGCGTGATGTCTTCGGCCCGTTCCCGATCGTCCCGCCGCCCGCCGTGACGAACGTCCTCCCCTGCTTCGAGAAGGTCGGTCTCCCCCGTCACGTCATACCGGTCGCTAAGCGCCCGCCGGGTGGCCTCCAGCAGTTCCGCTCCCGAAGCGAACCCCATCGCCTCCAGGAAGGGTCTGGCGGAACCGGCCGGGGCGATCAGATGGATGCGCGGCCTGCTCATCGACCGGTCGGAAACCTCCCTTTCATCCTTGCAGCGCCGCCCGCGCGAACGCTGTCGCCCGCTCGGCCGAGACCGGTTTCGCTACGTCGCCGTCCTCCTTCAGCGACGTGCCCACGATGAGGCCGCTGCACCGGGCAAGGAGAAGACGGGCGGATTCCGCCGTGGCGCCGCTGCCGACGAACACCGGTCGATCCGGGACGGCCTCCCGCACGCGGTCGAGATGGTCCTCAGCGACCGCCTCCCCCGTCGCGGGTCCGCTCACGATCAGTCCGTCCGCCAGCCCGCGGTAGGCGGTCTCGCGGGCCGCCCGGGCAAGGTCCGGCTCGGAAACGGGAACCGCATGTTTGACGTGGACGTCGGCCAGCACGGCGATCCGCGCCCCCAGCAGGCGGCGATAGCGCAACGCCTCGTCCGCTCTCCCTTCGATTATGCCCTGGTCCGTGGCATAGACGCCGGTGTGGACGTTCACACGGACGAACGACGCCCCGGCGGCGGCCGCCACGCCCAGCGCGGACACCGCGTCGTTGCGCAAAGCGTTGACGCCCACCGGCAAGCTCGTCTCCCGCTTTACGGCATCGGCTGCCACCGCCATCGCCGCCACCGTCCCCGGGTCGAGCGGCCCGCGGCGGAACGGAACGTCCCCGAAGTTTTCCACGATCAGGGCATGGAAACCGGCCCGGGCATAGGTTCGGGCGTCGGCAAGGGCTCGTTTAAGCACCTCGTCCATGGAACAACCGTAGCGAGGGCTTCCGGGCAGGGGGGGAAGGTGGACGACACCGATCAATGCGGGGGCGGGCAGATCAAGCATGGCGGTCGTCCTGCCGGCGGTTGCGTCCTCTGGCCGATCGAACGCCCACCGCCGGGCTCAGCTCTTGCGGAAGACCGCCACCACGTCGTCGATGGGCACCACGTAGAGGCAGTTGTCCGGATCGAACTCCACGGGGATGGCGTTCTTGGGGTTGAACAGGACCCGGTCGTACTGCCGGATGGGCAGGTCCTCGTCGTTTTCCACCTGCGCCGAGACCGCCACCACCCGCCCGGTGATGGTCGGAATCTCGATCGAGTCGGGCAGTTCGATCCCGCCCTTGGTCACCTTCTTGTCCTCGTCCTTGCGGATGAGGACGCGTTTTCCGAGCGGTTCCACCGTTTCAAACTTGGCCGTCTTGGGACGGATTTCCCTGCTCATCGAATCCCCCTTCCACGTTCGAGAATCCTTCTTCCGGCGGCTTGACCGTCTTCCGGGTCCGTCTTCCGTCCTCACCCGATTGTATTGTATCCCGCCCTGCCGGGTTCGACTACCGAAAGCATCGACCGTCGGCGGCGAATCCCTTCGGTCCGTTCCGTCAAGGGTCCGGAAAAGGCCGCAAGAAAACGAGCGAACGGGGAGCGGACCGGATCCCGCGTGCCCGCCGGAGCGCCCGCTCCGTGCCGTCGCCTGTCTCCGGATCACCATCCTTCGACGGGATCCGTGGGCGCCGGAAACGCCTGCTTGACGGGGAACCGACCCGTACTAGACTCTCCCGCGCTGCGGGGCGTCCAACCCGGGCATTCGCCCGGATCCGCAGGGAGTCGGCAACGATGGGGAGCAGCCGCGGCCAGTCGCTTCGCGGGGGAAATCCCAGAAAACCCGCCGGCAGGGCGGGTTCCCGGGAAGTCGGCGGAACCCCGTCGTCGCGACCGTTTGCCCGGCGTATACACATATGGACGGAGGGCAGTCTTCCCGAAGAACGCAACCGGTTCGTGCCCGCTTGGGGCACGATGTGTGGAGGACGAAACCATGAACACACTGGAATGGATCGACGGGGCACAACGAAGGGAATGGGATAACGAGAACCGGATCGTCCTTCCTCGATTGATGGATGCCGACGAAGCCTTCTCCGCCGTCGATGATGACGACGACTGGGTCGAGGACGAGGACGACGAGTATTACGACGATGACGACGAGTACTACGATGAGGACGATCTGGAGGACGACGAGGAGTTCGAGGAAGATTCCGACGAAGACCTCGAACTGTGAGAAGTCGACGACCTTTCGCGCCCGTCCCGTCAGTTTCCGATAACCGCATCCGACGGGGCTGATAAACCTGCCGAATCGGCTCCATATCTTTGATCTGTTCCGTTCCGCCATCCCCTTCGGACACCCCGCGTCAAGCCCGCACCGCGCTCGTCCGATGGGGAGGGCATGGCGGAGAAGGAATATCGAGGACCGGAACGCCGGGCGGGCGGCGGACAGG
>CAZNQN010000218.1:0-4800 GCA_964574925.1 uncultured Phycisphaeraceae bacterium
TTGACAGAGCCGCGACCGCCTGCCTGTGCGTGCCCGCACGCAGACAGGTGAGGGAACGGAAGGTGCCGGGCTCCGCACCATGGACACGAACGTCCATGGATTCGCCGAAAGAGTTTTGAAACACTTCCTTATTAGGGAGCAGACTGCTTCATCGCCGTAAGGGCCGATTGTAGCCCCTGCTTCGCATTGCTCAGATCGGGATCGAGACGAAGGGCTGATCGGAAGTGCGCCGCCGCCTCCGCAGGACGACCCAGACGCAGCAAGGCGATCCCCAGATTGTTGTGGGCGAGCGCATAGCGGGGATTACGCCGCAACGCCCGTCGGTAACAGGCGGCCGCCTCCTCCAACCGATCCCGGGACAACAGCAGGTTGCCGAAGTTGTAGTTGGTCTTGTCGTGATCGGGGTCGCATTGCAGGGCGGCGCGGTAGTGTCGCTCGGCCTCGTCGAGCCGACCGCGCTCCTGAAGCCGCAACGCCAGGTTGCAGCGGGCTTCGATGAAACCGGGCGCCAGTTTGACCGCTTGTTCGAACGCTTCCATTGCGCCCGCCGGATCGCCGCGGGCCAGCAGCAGATTGCCTCGGTTGTAGTGCGCCGCCGCCAGGCGGGGATTGAGCCGGATCGCCGCCTCCTCTGCCTGGAGAGCCTCGTCCAGACGACCGAGCCGTCCCAAAGCGCTGCCCAGCCCGCAATAGGCCTGCTCGTTGCCCGGATCGCGATCCAGGACGCGGCGAAACACGGAGACCGCCTCGGCCGGTCGCCCCGCCTCGACGAGCGCCGTCCCCAGAGCAAGCCGCGCGCGCAGATTCTCCGGCCGCTTGCGCACGGTGTCGCTCCACATGGTCACGGCGCTTTCGTAATCACGGTTGCGGTCCGCGGTACGCCATCCCAGCGCGACCGCGACCGCCACGAGACTTGCCCATGCCGCAGGCCACCTGGGAAAGGACAGGAACGAATCTCTGCGCTGCCCCACCCGGTAGGCGCCGAGGACGACCGCCGCCACCACGGCCGCCAGCGGCAGGTACATGCGATGTTCGAAAACGGGATCCTTGAGGGGGATGACGCTGGACGTGGGAGCGAGGATCACGACGAACCACCACCCGAGAAAGCCGATGGGTTTCCGTTTCCAGCAGGCGATCACGGTCCCCACGACCAGGGGGACGACGATCAGCGACGGCCAGACGACATCCGAAACGCGGGAGGCGAGAGGCCAGCCGTAGTCCAGACACAGATCGTCGGGCCACAGCGCCAAACGAAGGTAGTGAACCCATACGCCCCCCTGCGTGAGGGCGTATGCAAGGGGCGTCACGTCGGAGACGGCCAGACCGACGTGCGCCCTTCGTCCGGAAAGTCCCAGGACGTGCGGAGCCGTCCCGGTCATCCACAGAACGCCAACCGTGGCGGCAAGGGCAAGATAAAACGCCCACCGCCGCCCAAGCGCCTCTCGAACCGATCCGCTGACGAACATCACGTCGTAGGTCAAGACGATCAGCGGGGCGGTGATCATGACGGCCTTGGTCGCCATGCCCAGTATGCAGCAGACGATGGCAACCAGAAACCAGCCCCACGGACGTCGCGCTTCGAATGCGCGGATGGCGCTATAGAGCGTCAGCAAGTAAGCGAGCCCCATCATGGATTCGCTTCGCTGCACGATATAGGTGACGCTTTCCGTCTGAAGCGGATGCACCGTCCAGATCAACGCCGAAGCGAACGCCGGCATCCGTGCGGCGCTGCCGAACGTTTCCCGCAACACCGGCCTGCGCAGGGTGCGGAGGATCACGCCGTACAACACGCAACCGGCCAGCAGATGGACCGCGACGTTGACGGCGTGGTACCCCCACGGTCGTAACCCGCCGACCATGTAGTTGACGGCCAGGGAGAGCGTCACCACGGGGCGTTGACTGGAAAGCCATCCCCACGGCGGCCAGAGCCGGCGGATGCGCACCCCCTGCTCGATATGGAACCAGTCGTCGAACAGGAACACGCCGGAAAAACTGTTCGCGTAGACGATCAGCCCGGCGATGGCGATGCCCGCAAGAGCGCATACGTTACCGAGCCGTTCCTTGCGGAAGAACGAGGAAGGCATCGCCCCGACGGATCTCGATGACGGGCTTCGTTGTCGAGCCATCTCACTCCCCGCCTCGCGGGCTTCAGTCCGAACGCCCGAACGGTACCGTGTACACACCCCACGGGGAAAGAGCCGTTCCTGCCCGTCGGGCATGGCGCGAACGGGCGTCGCGCAACGATTTCGCCTCGCACGGATCGGGGCGGGAAAAAAAAGAGGCCCGGCGGGGTGGACCGGGCCTTGGGGAAAACCGACCCATGGGGGGGACGGGTCGGTAAGAGGACCATACAACCGGCATTATTGTCGATATCGGTCCGGACCGCAAGAGAAATCCTCCAAAAAAGCCCGGTGGCGGGATCCGACCGGGCGGCTGGCCCCGCTCGACCGCCGCCCGTAGGATGGAGGCGACACCGCGCAAGCGGCCGGTTCCTCTTGGAGGTTCGACCATGTTGCAATGTGAAGACTGTGAATTGTTCCGCCGTCGGCCTGACGGCTCCCCGGAGCTGACCTGCGACCCGTTCCGCAACATCAAGGAGCCGTACTGCCTGTGGAAGTGGAGCGTCCTGCAGCTCGGTGTCATCGCACGGTCACACGAGGCCACCCTGGAGTTCTACCGGCGGGTCGCACCGCTCCAGGAGAAGATGTTCCGCTACATGGAGCGGGAGATCGACGAGGCCGAGGAGGCCGACCGCTGGAAGACCGGCCCCGACGACGAGGACGACGACGATATCTTCCGTATCTGAAAGAGGTTACGGCGATTCCGCCGCCCATTCCGACCGGCTCCCGGGCCGCGGGCTTTCGTCCCCGTGATTGCACCGACACGACGGAACCGCCCCCCCACCAGGCGCCGCAAGCGTCGACAGACGCCTCCGTAACGCCACCCACCAACCCGGATGGCAGATGCCCCGCAGAGCCGCAACTGCCCAACGGAGCCGCGACCGCCGGACTGAGCCGCGACCGTGAGGGAGCGGAAAAACCAACCCGCCACCACCACGGAGGAAAGTCTGAAGGCCAGTCGTGTTTTTGGGACCCTCCCCCTCTCCCTCAGTGCAAAATGGTGGTGAGGGAGCGGAGTGATCCGCCTGGAAGCCGCTCCCGCGGTTCCTGAGGAGCGTCCACGACGCGCGAGACCCGGTCCCTCAGAGGGGCGGTTCGAAAAACGACCTCTCAATCGGTCGCTCGCGTTGTCCGATGAAACCCACGGATCGAAGGTGCAGCGCCGCGAGGCTGCGCCTCCGGTATGTCCCCGACCGATAAACGGATGGGAACGATGAACGCCGAAACGCCTCAGCAGCATCCGTCCTCCGCGTCGCCTTCCCGGGAAGGCGGCGCGTCCGATCCGCAGACGCTCACGCAGGACCAGCGGGCGGAAGAACGGACCGAAGTCTGTGCCGAATGCGAGCTTCGCATCTTCAACGGCCCCGACGCGGAGCCGACCGTCGTCCACGGCACCACGAAGAACCTCTCCTTCCGCGGCGTCTGCGTCGTCTCCGAGGTGTGCAACGCGGTCGCCCCCGGTAAGGCCGTCGAAATCCACGCCAAATTCGAAGGGCGACGCCCGGAATACCTCGCCGGCATCATCGTCTTCTGCCGCAAGATCGACACCGACCATTTCCAGTTGGGTATCCAGGTGGAAGCCACCGGCCAGGCGCCCATCCTCACCCACGACATCGAGCGCGCCCGCGCCCTCTACGACTGGTTCGACGAAAGCCTCCGCAAGGATGAGGGAAACGCCGGTGCCTGACCCGTCGGCGCCTGCCCCGTCGCCGCCTGAACGCGCATTCCTCGAACTCCTGCGCCCGGTCTGAATAGGGCATTCCTCGTGATCGTGTTCTGAGCCGCAGGGTTCAGCCTGCGCGGTGCGGCAGGATCCCTTCCCCACCCGATCAGAGAGAGGGGGGGCCCCCTTTTTTTCGAGAAGTGCTCTATTCCACCGTCACGCTCTTGGCGAGGTTGCGGGGTTTGTCCACGTTGCATCCGCGCAGCACGGCCGCATGGTACGCCATCAGTTGCAGCGGAATCGCCGTCAGCAGCGGCTGGAGCGGCTCCGGCACGTCGGGAATGTACAGCACGTGGTCGGCGAGCGCGGCGATGTCACGATCGCCCTCGGTGGCGACGGCCACCACACTGCCCCCCCGGCTTCGCACCTCGGAGATGTTGCTGATGATCTTATCGTAGGTCGTGCCCGCCGTGGCGATCACCACCACCGGCATGTCCTCGGTGATCAGCGCGATGGGCCCGTGTTTCATCTCCGCCGCCGGTAAGCCCTCCGCGTGGATGTAGCTGATCTCCTTCGTCTTCAGCGCCCCCTCCAGCGCGACGGGGTAGTTGTAGCCTCTTCCCAGATAGAGCCAGTTCTCCGCTTTCTGGAATCGCTCGGCCACGGCACGGGCTTCGTCGCTGTGTCCCAGCGTCGCCCGGATCAGGTCGGGGATTCTCGCCAGCGACTCGATCAACTGCGCCGCCGACGACGGCGACAGATGCCGCCGCCGCCCCAGGTAGCAGGCAATCATCGTCAGCACCGCCACCTGTCCGGTGAATGCCTTCGTGCTCGCCACCCCCACCTCCGGACCGACGTGCAGGTAGACGCCCGCGTCGCTTTCCCGCGCCAGCGTCGACCCGACCACGTTGACCACGCCCAGCGTCAGCGCGCCGCGCTGCTTGGCCTCCCGCAACGCGGCCAGCGTATCCGCCGTCTCCCCGCTCTGCGAAACGGCGATCACCACCGTCCCGTCGT
>CAZNQN010000219.1:0-3650 GCA_964574925.1 uncultured Phycisphaeraceae bacterium
GGCGCCAGCCCCGCCGTCGAAAACACGCAGTCCGGACAGAGATTCCCCGTCCCGGTGGCGATCTCCGTGCCCAGCTGATCGGGCGGCAGGTCCCGCGAATCCGTATCCGACAAATAGAACAACCGCCACTGCACGTTGCCCTCCGGGTCGCCGACGTCGAAGCGCACCGGCACGTCGGTCCCCACCACGACCTGGATGGTGCCGCTGGGCTGCTGGAACTGCGGATTCGGACCGCCCTCCACCTGAATGACGCCTTCGCTTTCCGCCGTAAACTCCTGCCCCCCCACGATCCAGCGGATGCCGACCTTGTAGAAGCCCTGGCCCGCAAGGCCCGGATCGAAATCGAACCGCCCGTCTGTGACCATCTCAAGCGACGGGGCGATGAACACGCGGCTTCCCACCGGACCGGCTGTCGACTCCGGACCGGAGACCGGAACGTAGTATCCGTCGAGTGTGTCCGCCGTCCCCGTGAAGCTGTAAAGCACGGAGATGGGATTGGCCAGCTCGGAGACGGGGAAACCGGTCCGCACGTTGATGATCTGACCGGCGTCCTCACCCGCCGGGGCGCCCCCGCCGCCGGGCGTCGTCGGCGTTCCCGGTGCGTTGGGGATGGTCGAAGTGGGACATCCGCCGACAAGAATCAGACCGAGACAACCGCAAAGGATGCCGAAGACCGAGCCCAGGCCCCGGACACCCTGCACCGTCAATGATCGTTGCATCACCTCGCTGCTCCGAAAACCGTCTGGGCGTGGTGGCGGAGGCGGCGCCGACACCCGGCATCCGACCCGCCCCTGCGGACTAGAGGACAGCCGTACGACCCGTCCCTCCCGGAACGCTCACCGCTCCGTCCGGGAAGGAGCCGGTCGGGGATTTATACGGGGACGGCAAGAGACCTGTCAACAAACCGCCCGCACCGGCTCAAATCCCCCTTCAGACTCCCTTCCCCTCGGTCTCCGAAAAGAACGCTTCGACCAGCACCGTCCGCCGTCAACCGCCTCCGCTGAGCGGGGATTCAAGGTTGACGCCTAGGGAAAAACACGGTACGACGAAGACGTGAAGGCATTCGTTCGAATCACGAGGCCGGACCGAAAAGCGGGCACGGAACGGGAGCTTCGCCTTCTTCTGGCATTGGTGTACGGGCTCTCGATCGTCGCCCCGCTTCTGCACCGTTTCACCACGTCGTTCCGCCCCTGCGGACAGTGCTGGGCCCGCGCCGCAAGCTTCCGTCTCTTGCAAACCGAACCGGATCCGAGCCGGCCGGTCTTCGGAGCCTCCCGCGAAACGGAACACGGCCATCATCACCTGCACGATCCTCACCACTGTGCGTTGTGCGGAACGCATGTGTCTCCGCATCCCGCCGCCCACACTCCTCGCCTCCATCACGAGCAGGGGTGCGGGCGCACGTCGACGGCGCTCACCGGTGTGCCCCTCCTCCCGAGCCGGAACCGACCGGCGGCTCCCCGCGCTCCACCGACTCCCCTCCATTCCGCGTAGACGCAGCCCGAGCGAAAACGAATCGGATCCATTCCGCCGGCTGAACCCCCACAGACGAGGGTTTCAGGCGCGCGGTCAGCGGTGGAGTCCCAACGAGCATGAAAACCGAGACCTTTCTCCGCCTGTGTGCGGTGTGGTGGGTGGGGATCCTGCCGACGGCGGCGACGGCAGAACCCCCGCCGAAGGAAGATCTGTCTGCCCTGCTGCAGCAACTCACCCGGCGGATCGACGAACTGGAAAAACAGCATCGGCAGGACCAGCAGCGCATCGAGACGCTCGAACAGCGTTTGACGGAACTGGAGCACGCCGCGGAACATGAACGGATCGAGCCGCAGACCCCACCGGCGGAAACCCCGCCCCCCGCGGCCGTTCCGCCGCCGACGACGTCCACACCCGCGTGGTTGTCTCTTTCCGGCATGGGGACCGGCAACGAGCTGAATCCCGCGATCACCGTGTTTCTCGACGGCGGCGGGAGCCTCTCCAGCCGGGGCGAGAACAAGGCGCTGAACCGCTTCAACCTTCGCGAGGTGGAGCTGGATCTGCGGGCGGCCATCTCCCCCGCCGCCGACGGCGTCCTGATCCTCACCGCCGAAGAAAACATCGAGCAAGACCGCAGCGGGCGGGTGGACATCAGCCGCGACGTGGACATCGAGGAAGGATACATCTTCTTCCACTCCCTTCCCCACGACCTTTCCCTGAAACTCGGCAAGTTCCGCAACGCCTTCGGGCGCAACAACGTCCTCCACACGCACGATCTTCCCCAGGTGACGCGCCCGCTGGCCGTCACGAACTTCCTGGGACCGGAAGGACTGCTCACGACGGGCGCTTCGCTGAGCTGGCTGGTGCCCAACCCCTGGGACCAGTACCTCCAACTGACCGTCGAGGTCGTCAACGACGACGGGGGCGAGGAATCGCCGCTTCTGGGCGGGGCCAACGCGGACAACCCGGCGGTCGTCGGGCACCTCCGATATTTCCGCGACCTGACCGAAACCAGCACGCTCGAAGTGGGCGGCTCGTATCTGTTCAGCCGCACCGGCGAGCGCTCCGATTTCGATGCCAACCTGTTCGGTCTGGACCTGACGTATCAATGGATCGATCCGGATCCGAGCCGCTTCCGCAGTCTGGTTCTGCAAAGCGAACTGTTCTGGGCGCAGAACGACGTGGATCGCGGCCCGTTTCGTTCGGGACGCAACGACAGTTTCGGCATGTACGCCTTCGCCCAGTACCAGCTCTCGCAGAACCATTACGTGGGTCTGCGGGCGGACTACAGCGAGTTTCCGAACTCCACCGTCCGCAGCACGCGGGACGCCGACTTCGCCCTCTCGCCCTACCTGACGTGGTATTTCAGCGAGTTCCTCCGTGCCCGGCTGGAATATCAGCATCGATGGTTCGATCGCAACCACGGGCCCGATGACGAGGACGCCGTCCTGCTGCAGTTCACCGGCGTGGTCGGCGCCCATCCGCCCCACCCCTACTGGGTGCATCGTTAGGACGTTTCTCGCTGCGGGGAGATCCGACATGAAGACCAGGACACGAAACCGATTCCGGCCCGCCGGGCGTCGAAAGTACATTTCGTTTTTGCGTTCCGCGCCGCGGGCTTTCGCCCGCGCGATCCGATGCGATTCCACCCGCGTCCGATCGGGAAAGTACCACCCCGGAATATCGAGACGTGCCCGAGCACTGGCGGGGATGGCGCTGACGGCGGTCGCCGGTTGCGCCGCGCTCGCGTCGCAACTCCCATCGCAACTGCAAGACGCCCTGCAAACCACAATCAGCGACCGGATTCAGACGCTGGTGGATGAACTCGTCCCCGCCGCGCCCGCGGAATCCGGCAATCTCCAGGAGGATGGCGATGATCTGTTCATCGGGTTGTAACGAACACCGGACACCGGACCGCACTTCTCGAAAGCTCACTCCGCCGGCGGTTCCCCGCCGCGGGGCGGGCGCCCTGGCGATGCTGATGCTGACGGCGTCGGCCGCCTGCGCCGCTCCCATTCGCGTCGTGACCACCACCCCGGGCTATGCCGACATCGTCCGGCAGATCGGCGGTTCGCGCGTCTCCGTGCAGAGCGTCATGCGCGGACCGGAAAACGTGCACAACGTCTCGCCCACGCCGAGCAAGATGATGAAGCTGAAGCGGGCGAAGCTGTTCATCC
>CAZNQN010000219.1:3660-4790 GCA_964574925.1 uncultured Phycisphaeraceae bacterium
CTGGTCAAGGGAGCCCACAACCCGCGCCTGCTTCCCGGACGGGAAGGCAACGTGGACGTCTCCCGCGGCATCGAGCTCAAACAGGTCCCAAAGGGGGGGCAGCTCAGCCGGGCGCTGGGCGACATCCACGTCTACGGCAATCCGCACTACGCCCTCGACCCGCTCAACGTCATCCGCATCGCCCGCACCATCACCGACGCCCTGAAACAAACGGAGCCGCGATACGCCAAGGAGTTCGAATCCCGCTACCGAACCTATGCCGAGCATCTGCGCCGGCGAACCCAACAATGGGTCGCACGAATGCAACCCTACCGCGGCACGCCCGTGGTCACCTATCACCGCACCTGGCCGTACTTCCTCGATCGCTTCGGCCTGGTCTCCATCGGCGAGGTCGAACCGAAACCGGGGATCACCCCCTCCCCCCGCCACCTCGTGGAGTGTGCGGAACGGATGCGCTCCGAAGGGGCGAAGGTCGTGATCGTGGAGACCTTCAACAGCCGCAAGAACGCCGAATCCGTCGCCCGGCGGGTGGGTGGAAAGGCCGTCGTCCTCGCGCAGGAGGTCAAAGCCCTCCCCGGCATCGACACCTACGAACAACTGTTCGAATACAACATCAGTCGCCTGATCGAAACGTTTCAGGCCGTGGGCATCCAACCGCGCACCACGGCCGTGACCGAACCGCCGCCGCAAAAGGCCGGTCGCTGACGGCCCGTCGCCGAAGGGAGAACGACGCATGTGGGATATCCTCGCCGCTCCGCTGGTCGCCTGTCTGATCCTGACCGGAATCCACTGCTACCTGGGCATCCATGTGGTCACCCGCGGGGTGATCTTCGTGGACCTCGCCTTGGCGCAGATCGCCGCCCTGGGGGCGGCCGTCGGAACCCTGTTCGGCTTCGCCCCCCATACGCCGGCGACCTACGCCTTCGCGTTGGGGTTTACGTTCGTGGGCGCGGCCGTCTTCGCCCTGGGACGGTTCCGCGATCAGCGCGTCCCGCAGGAAGCCATCATCGGCACGGTGTACGCGGTCGCCGGGGCGCTTGCCATCCTCGTCCTCTCCAAGCTGGCGATCGGCAAGGAGGAGATCGAGAACATGCTCGTGGGGCGTCTGCTGTTCGTGGACTGGACGGAGG
>CAZNQN010000220.1:0-3952 GCA_964574925.1 uncultured Phycisphaeraceae bacterium
GGCGGATACACTGTTTGGTTTGGAACGCCGCGAGAGGTTCGGGGACGAACACCCGCCGGGAGCTCGTGTCCCGGCGAGGCCTGCGGAGACCCGTGCGAGACGAGGTTTTCCCCTGAGCCGGCCTGGGTTTCCGCGACGTGTCGAAAGCGAACGAGAAGAGTCGGAAGGTCGTAGTAGAACGGTAAGGTTCGAGTCGAAGAAGAAGATGTCGTTGACGGCTGACAGCAAGAGTGGGCTGATCGAGGCGTACCGGACCCACGAGAAGGACACGGGATCACCAGAGGTTCAAGTCGCGTTGCTCACGGCTCGCATCCAGGAGCTGACGGAGCACCTCCGCCGGAACAAGAAGGATCACGCGGCGCGCCGGGGTCTGCTGAAGATGGTCGGCCGCCGGGCGAGTCTTCTGAAGTACCTCACGCGAACCGATTACGACCGCTACAAGACGCTGATCGGACGGTTGGGGCTGCGGAAGTAGGGGCGTTCCCCTGCCCCTTGCCGTTGTGCCTCGACATCCGCGAAGCGGCGGTCGCGCATCGGGACCGCTTTGCAAGCCCGTACGGCGGCCTGAAACACCCTTCTCGAAGAGCCGGTCCGCGGGCGCAGACGGGGGGAGGCGGGTTTCAGGCGCCGGCGTTTACGCACCCGAGGGGGGGAGGATACGGCGGACGATCGCGCGGGTTTGGTGTTGGCGGTGCGGGTTGCTTTGGCGGCGTTCGGCCGGCGTGAAGAAAAGTACGGAAAGAGGCATTTGCGATCGAAAAGTGGAACGAACGGACAAGAGAGAACGAAGGCAGGTTGGAAGACGAAACGATGGGACGTGAGATTGTAGAACGAGAGATCGGCGGCCGGATTCTGCGGCTGGAAACGGGCGACCTGGCGAAGCAGGCGGCCGGGAGTGTACTGGCGTCGTATGGTGACACCGTGGTGCTGGCGGCGGTGGTGTCGGGACCGGCGCGGGAAGGCGTGGACTTCTTCCCGCTGACGGTGGATTACCGGGAGCGGACGTATGCCGCCGGGAAGTTCCCCGGCGGTTTTTTTAAGCGCGAGGCGCGTCCTTCGCAGAAGGAAATCCTTACCATGCGGATGATCGACCGCCCCATCCGCCCGCTGTTCCCCAAGGCGTTCAAGGACGAGGTGCTGATCCAGGCGATCGTGCTGGCGACGGACCAGGAGAACGAACCGGACGTGGTGGCGATGATCGGGGCGTCGGCGGCGCTGGCGATCTCGCCGTTGCCCTTCGAGGGTCCGACGGGGGCGGTTCGCGTGGGCTACATCGACGGCAAGTACGTGCTCAACCCCACGGTGATGCAGATGGAATACAGCACGCTGGAGCTGGTGCTGGCGGGGCATCGGGACGGCGTGAACATGATCGAAGTGGGGGCGATGGAACTGCCGGAGAAGGTGGTGACGGGGGCGATCGAATTCGGGTATCGCACGGTGCTGGAGATCTGCGAGGCGATCGAGGAGCTCAAGGCCAAGGCGGGCAAGCCGGTCGAATGGACGCCGCCTCCGCCGACGGACGATCTGCTGGCGGAGCTGCGCGAGAAGTACAAGGGGCGGATCCGCGAGGCGCGTTCCATCGCGGGCAAGCAGGAACGCAACACGGCGCTGCGCGATCTGTACGACGAGGTGAAACAGGCGTACTGCCCGGAGGAGGAACAGGAGCCGCGCTACGAATGGGGCACGGTGCGGGATCTTCTGGACAAGATCCAGGCCGAATGCATGGCCGAGATGATCTTCCACGAGGACCGTCGCAGCGACGGGCGGAAGAAGCGGGAGCTTCGTCCGCTTCGTTCGGAAGTGGCGGTGCTGCCGCGGGTGCACGGCTCGTCGCTGTTCCAGCGGGGCGAGACGCAGGCGTTGTGCGTGGTGACGCTGGGGACGGGACGGGACGAGCAGATCGTCGACGGGCTGATGGAGGAATACAGCAAGAAGTTCATGCTCCATTACAACTTCCCGCCGCTGTGCACGGGGGAAGTCCGCCGGGTGGGCTTTACCAGCCGGCGGGAGATCGGGCACGGCAACCTGGCGGAAAAGGCGCTGGAGGCGGTGCTGCCGCATCCGGACAAGTTTCCCTACACGATCCGCCTGGTGTCGGAGATTCTCGAATCGAACGGGTCGAGTTCGATGGCGTCGGCGTGCGCCGGTTGTCTGGCGTTGATGGACGCGGGGGTGCCGATCAAGCAGCCGGTGGCGGGGATCTCGATCGGGATGGTGGAGCTGGAAGGCAAGCGCGAACTGCTGGTGGACATCCTGGGCGAGGAGGACCACTTCGGGTTGATGGACTTCAAGATCACCGGGACGCAGCGGGGGGTGACGGCGGTGCAGCTCGATCTGAAGGCGCGGAGTCTTTCGACGGCGGAGATGCCGGCGATCTTCGAGCTGGCGCGGACGGCGCGTCTCGACATTCTGCGGAACATGCTCCAGGCGCTGCCGGCGCCGCGGTCGGCGACGAGTCCGCATGCGCCGCGGATCATCCGGACGCAGGTGGCGCCCGACAAGATCGGGCGGATCATCGGTCCGGGCGGCAAGTACATCAAGCTGATCGAGCTGGAGACGGGAGCGACGGTGGAGATCGAGCCGGACGGTGCCATCCTGGTGGCATGCATGAACATGGAGGGGGCGGAGAAGGCGCTGGAGATGATCGAGGCCGCCGCCGCCGAGGTCGAGGTCGGCAAGATCTACACCGGACGGGTCAGCAGCATCAAGGACTTCGGCGCGTTCATCGAAATCTTCCCCGGTCAGGACGGGCTGTGTCATATCAGCGAGCTGGATCCGGGGTACGTCAAGAACGTCGAAGACATCCTGAAGGTGGGCGACACGGTGCGGGTGAAGGTGCTGTCCATCGACGAACAGGGACGGGTCAAGCTGTCGCGCAAGGCGGCCCTGGAAGAGAAAGACGAGGAAGCGGAAGAGACGGAACCGGTGACGGCCGAGTGATTCCCCCGCGGTCGCTCGGTCGGCGCCGTCCGTGTCCGCCTGCTCGCGGGGGTGTGCGTTCGGGAGACGGCTCCGTGTGCGCGACGGTTTGCGCGCGGGACGGGCGATGGACCGCTTCCTGACCTGTCCGCGTGCGTACCCGCCGCCCTGCCTGTGCGTTGCGCGCAGCCATCCGCAGGCGGACGGTCGCGGCTCGGTGAGACGGTCGCGGGTGGGAAGGCGAACGTGCACGGCGCTCGAAAGCCGGCGGGGGTCGAACCGTGGACGGCGAACCGATCGACAACGGCGTCCCTTCCGATCTTGCGTCGACGCGGGAGGAAGTGGCCAAACTGACGGAGCTGGTGGGCGGGCTCGCCCATGAGCTCCGTAATCCGCTTTCGACCATGATGGTCAACCTTCAGTTGCTGGCGGAAGATCTGCGCGACGAACGGGCCGATCTTCACGACACCCGACGGCGGGCGCTGGTGAAGGTGGACGTGCTTTTGGGCGAGGCGCAGCGCCTGCAAACTCTTTTCGATCAGTTCCTGACGTTGACCGCGCCGTTCTCACCGCACCCGGCTTTGGTGGACCTGGGCGAGGTGGTGCGGTCGCTGGCCGCCTTCATCGAGCCGCAGGCGCAGGCGGAGGGGATCCGCGTGGTGGTGCGAACGCCGGAGGGGGGCGTCCGCTGCCTGGCGGACGAGAACCTGCTGCGGCAGGGGTTGATGAACATCATCCGCAACGCCCAGCAGGCCATGCCCGAAGGGGGGACGCTTACGCTGTCCGTCGGCACGGCGGGGGAGGAAGCGTTCGTGTCGGTCTCGGACACGGGCGTGGGGATCGAGCCAGGGGACCGGGAGCGGATCCTTCGTCCCTTCTTTTCGACCAAATCCTCCGGGACGGGATTGGGGCTTTCCATCACGCAACGGATCGTGCGGGCGCATGGCGGCCGGCTGGAACTGGAGAGCACGCCCGGAAAAGGCACAACGTTTACGGTCTTTCTGCCGCTGAAGGGGCCTGCGGTGGGCTGACG
>CAZNQN010000220.1:3962-4760 GCA_964574925.1 uncultured Phycisphaeraceae bacterium
GGGCTGACGGGGCTCGGGCCGGGACTACAATACGAAGCGGCATGGCGGATACGGCATTCGTATTGATCGTCGAGGACGAGCGCGCCCACGGAGAGGCCATCGCGGAGGCCCTTTCGCGCTCGGATTACGCCTGCCACGTGGTGGAAAGCGGGGAGGAGGCGATCGAGAGCATCAAGCACCGCCCGCCGGACGTGGTGGTGACGGATTACAAGCTCGGCCCGGGTGCGAACGGGCTGGACGTGCTCAAGGCGGCCAAGCAGGCGTGTCCGGATACGGAGGTGATCCTGATCACGGCGCACGGGAGCGAGTCGCTGGCGCGGGAGGCGCTGAGCCGGGACGACGGGTACCGGGCCTACGACTATCTCATCAAGCCGATCGACATCGAGGTTCTGCGGGAGAAGGTCCGCCGGGCGGGCAAGCAGGCGCTGACGGCGCGGGAGGCGCGGCTGCTTCGTGAACAGGCGGACAAAGCCTTCGAGTTCTGCGGCATCCTGGGCGTTTCGGAGTCGATCCAGCGGGAGATCAAACGGCTCAAGAAGCTGGCGCGGACGAAGAGCACAGTGCTGATCGTGGGGGAGACGGGGACGGGGAAGGAGTTGTTCGCGCACGCCCTCCATCACAACTCGCCGCGTGCGGGCAAGCCGTTCAAGGTGCTCAACTGCGCCGCCGTCAGCGAAACGCTGCTGGAGAGCGAACTGTTCGGGCACGTGAAAGGAGCGTTCACGGGGGCGGTGGCCGACCGCAAGGGGCTGATCCAGGCCGCCGACGGCGGAACGCTGTTTCTCGACGAGATCGGCG
>CAZNQN010000221.1:0-290 GCA_964574925.1 uncultured Phycisphaeraceae bacterium
CCCTCCGGCAGAGCGGCCGGGGGCGGAGCCGGTCGCGCCGGCGCCGCAGCGGGTGCCGCTTCCGCCGCCGCGGATTCCCCGCGGGCGGCCCGTTCCACGTCTTCCTTCGTGATCCGTCCGCCCGGGCCGCTCCCCCGGATCGCGTCCAGATCGACGCCCAGTTCACGGGCGAGCTTGCGGACGACCGGAGCGGCCGGCGCCGTCGTCTTGCGGGCCGACACCTCCCGTCGCGCAGGAGCGCTCGGCGGCGCCGCCGGGGGGGCGGCGGTCGCCGTGGCCGCCGCGACGGC
>CAZNQN010000221.1:300-4134 GCA_964574925.1 uncultured Phycisphaeraceae bacterium
CTGCTTCCTTTTCCTTCTCCGCCGGCGCCGACTCCCCGTCATCGAACGTGACGATCACGTCGCCGACGTTGACCGTCTGGCCTTCCTTGACGTGGACCTCCTTGACCACGCCGGCGAACGGAGACGGGATCTCCACCGCCGCCTTGTCCGTCTCCACTTCCATCAGGTACTGGTCTTCCTTGACCTGATCGTTCGGTTTGACCAGGACGCGCACGATCTGCGCTTCGGCGATGCCTTCTCCAAGATCCGGAAGCGTAAACTGCCTCGGCATGCGATCACTCCATCCAGCCTGTCGGCGGTCCCCGACCGTGGGGCGCCGAGCTCCGTTTCAATGTTCGAAACCGCCCGAACGTTCTGGAACCGTCTGCCCGCCGGCGGGTGGGCCGCCCGCGATCAGAACGCCAGCACCTCCCGCGCCGCGCGGGCGATGCGTTTGGCGTTCGGCAGGAACGCCTGTTCCCGCGCGAAGTAGGGAAACTGTACGTCGTATCCGGTCACCCGTCGAATGGGCGCTTCCAGATGCATCAGCGAGTTCTCGACGATCCGCGCCACGATCTCCGCCCCCACCCCGCATTTGCGCGGCCCCTCGTGCACCACCACCGCCCGCCCCGTTTTTTCCACCGAGCGGGTGATCGTCTCCGTGTCCATCGGCGTGATGCACAGCAGGTCGATCACCTCCACCGACGCCCCGTCCCGGTCCCGGAGCGTATCCGCCGCCTCCAGCACCGGCCGCATCATCGCCCCGTAGGCGATCAGCGTGATGTCGGACCCTTCCCGCACCACCTGCGCCTGCCCCAGCGGCATCGTCTCCGGTTCGTCGGGTACCTCTTCCTTGAACGCGCGGTAGACGGCCTTGGGCTCGAAGAAGATCACCGGGTCGGGATCCCGGATGCTCGCCAGCAGCAGCGCCCGGGCGTTGCGCGGCGTGGAGGGAATGACCATGTGCAGACCCGGCGTGTGGGCGTAGATGGCCTCGCGGCTTTCGCTGTGGTGCTCCACCGCCCGGATCCCGCCGCCATAGGGCATCCGGATCACCAGGGACTGCGAAAACCGCCCCCGCGTCCGGTTCCGGAAACGCGAGACGTGTTCCTCGATCTGATGATACGCCTGGTACGCGAAACCGGAAAACTGCATCTCCGCCACCGGTTTGAGCCCGTAGATGGCCAGCCCGACGGCTCCGCCCACGATCGCCCCTTCCGCCAGCGGCGTGTCGATCACCCGGTTCTCGCCGTATTTCTTCAGCAGGTTGGCGGTCACCCGGAAGACGCCCTCGTCCTGTCCGATGTCCTGCCCCAGCAGCACCACCGAGTCGTCCATCGCCAGGGCCTCGTCGAGGGCCCGGTTCAACGCCGCCACCATGGTCATCAATGCCATGTTCGCTCCCTGTCCCTTCGTGGATCGCCTTACCGGTCGAAACGCCGGATCGTTGCCCGTGCCGGAGCGAACCCCCCCGCGGGATTCCGATCCGTCCGCCGTCCGGGGCGGATCGCCTCAGTGTCCCTTGTCGTACCAGCCTTCCTCTTCCAGGGCCTTTTTGAACTCCTCCCGCTGGGCACGAAGCTCGGCGGGCAGTTCGGCGTACATGGAATCGAAGGCGTCGAGCGGATCGACCTCGCGCGACGCCTCGTACCGGTCCACTGCCGCCGCCACGTCCGCCAGCACGTCCTTTTCGATCTCCTCCGTCAACTTGTCATCCAGGATGCCCTTCTTTTTCAGGTACTTCTGGAAACGCGGGATCGGGTCGCGTTTCTCCCACTTCTTGACCTCCTCCTCGTCGCGGTACTTGGTGGGGTCGTCGGCCGTGGTGTGCACGCTCAGCCGGTACGTGACCGCTTCGATCAGCGACGGTCCGCCACCGCTCTTGGCCTTTTCTGCGCATTCCCGCGTGGCCACGTACACCGCCAGCGCGTCGTTGCCGTCCACCTGGATGCCGTCGAACCCGTAGGCGATCGCCTTCTGGGCGAGCGTCTCCGAGGCCGTCTGACGCTCCCGCGGAATCGATATCGCCCACTGGTTGTTCTGGATGAGGAAGATCACCGGGAGCCGGTAGACGCCCGCGAAGTTCATGGCCTCGTGGAAGTCGCCCTCGCTGGTGCTGCCGTCTCCGCCGTAGCACAACACCGCGTGCGGGTCGCCGCGCAGCTTCATGGCCCAGGCGATCCCCATGGCGTGCGGGAACTGCGTGGCGATCGGCACGGCGATGGGAAGGTCGTTGACGCCCTCCGGCGGCACGCACCCCTCCTCATACCCGCCCCAGAACTTGATCACCGTCTCCAGCGGCCAGCCGCGATGGTGGAACGAACCCGGTTCCCGGAAGGAATGGACGATCCAGTCTTCCGGGTCCATGGCCATCGTCGCCGGGCAATGACAGGCCTCCTGCCCCCGGCACGGGCCGTACGTTCCGATCCGTCCCTGACGCTGGAGGTTGAGACACCGCTCGTCCAGCCTTCGGGCGGTCAGCATCAGACGATACAGATGAAGCAGCTTGTCGGCGTCGAGCTTCGGCTCCAGGGCCGTATCCACGTTCCCTTTTTCATCCAGAATGGAAAGATACGTGACCTTGGGTTTGATCTTGATCGGTTTCCGCGGCACCCGTCTATCCTCTCCTTGAGCTTACCGAGGGAGATTGTCCGTCCCCGGCCGGAAGCCTTCCCGGTGGGCCTGTAGGGCCGTCATTGTACACGGATCGCAGTGTGTGGGTAGTCGTCCCCTCCCCCGTCGGGTCGCGTGACGGAGGGGCGGGATCGTTGTGAAGGACGAGAAATCACAGCCGCTGCAAGGCAGGCCGCCGTCACCGCGACCACCGGCATCAGGCTCAGCGCGGCCAGCATCCCGTCCTCGAACCGGTGGAACTTCTCGATCAGCAAATGCGCGAGCGGGTTGAAGCGGGGTACCCGCACCATGGCCGAAGCGGCTACGTCCCCCAGGGACAGGGCGGCCGTCACCCCGATCCCCGCCGCGATCACCGCTCCGTAACGCGGAAGAACGAGACGGACGAACAGCGACCGTCTCGTGGCGCCGTCGACGCGGGCGGCGTCCGACATCTCGTCCATCCCGCGGGATACGGCGATGAGCGTCGCGCCGCCGGCGATCCATCCGTAACGCAGGGCATAGCAGATGACCAGGATGGGCCAGTCGTCGTAGATCCACGCTGTTCCGGGCCGGTCGTAGGCGGAAACGAGCAGCATCCCCAGCAGCGCGCCGGGCATGACCGCATACCCAAGCGCCGCCGCCAGCGCCGCCCGCCGCAGCCGGCGGGATGCCGAAAGTTCCAGGGCAGCGAGCGCAGCCGCCGTCCCCGCCCCCAGGGCCGTTCCGATCGACCATGCGAAGTCCCTTCCGTAGACCGTTATCGCCGGTCCGAGGGAATCCCGTGACAAGCTCCGTGCCAGCAGCGTTCCCACGGGCAGGAACCAGGAGAGACCCACCAGCACAAAGACCCCGGCGGTCCCTTGTCGTCTCCTACGTCCTCGTCGTCGCTTCCTCTCGACGGCGTCGACTGGTCCGTGTTCGGCGGATAAGGGGGCATCGTTTGGTTCGGCGCACTGTTCGTCTTGGGAATCCGGGCCGTGCGCTTTGCCGTGGGTTTTCGAGGATCTCTCGTGTTCATGTTCCGATTTGTGTTCCGAGCCGCGGGCTTCAGCCTGCACGATTCCACCCCCTGAACCGCGGGCTTCAGCCCGCGCGATGTCGCCGCCCTCTATTCTCATCCGTCGGGGGAACGCCCGGGCTACGTATTGAAGGGCTTTGGCGGCGCTCACCACGGCCAAGACGGCAGCGCCCGTGCCGAGCAGCAGAGCCGGGATCGCGGCGGGCAGCACGTCGATCGTGCGC
>CAZNQN010000221.1:4144-4759 GCA_964574925.1 uncultured Phycisphaeraceae bacterium
ATCATGCCGAAGGCGTGCGGCACGCCGTAGTCCAGCAGGCAGAACAGGAAGACGATCAGTGCCGCGAGCGTAAGAAACGGCGCCACGGCGGGGAGCCCGACATGCCGGAAGGCTTTCCACGGCGGGGCTTCGAGGCGGGCGGCCTCGTAGGCCGCTCGACCCGTCGATGCCCAGGCCGATCCCACCACAAGGGCCGCCACCGGCCAGCACGCCATCGACCACGTCCACGCGACCGCTACCCACCCCGGCGTGTCTTTCGGCAGCCATGAAGTCCACGCGAAAGCGTACACCATCGAGGGGCAGAGCAGGATTGCGGTCGTCGCCGCCAGAAGGAACGGACGGTCGGTCAGCTTCCGTCCCGCCCCCAGCGTCCGCGCGGCGGGGATCCCCAGCAGCACTGCGGCGAGGGTGGCGCCTGCGGCCGTGAGAGCCGTCCGTCCCAGCAGCACCCACGGGCGGGCCGATCCGAGCACGGCGAAAGAGAAGTCTCCGGCGTCGGCGACGATCTCCGCCACCCCTGCGATCAACGGCCAGGCGAGCGCGAGTGTCACGCCCGCCCCGGCTGCCAGCCACAGCGAGTGGGGGCGATCCGGGCGCATCAGCGGACCAGGATGT
>CAZNQN010000222.1:0-2637 GCA_964574925.1 uncultured Phycisphaeraceae bacterium
AGTCGTTGACCGGATCGCAGGTCTCGACGCCGTTGCAGAAAAGCCCGTCGCTGCAGGCGGCATTGTCAGGGACGTGGTCGCAAACGTCCGTGGTTTCATTGCAGACGTCGGTCGTGCACGAGACGTTGTCATTGCAGTCCACGGGCGTGCCTGCCTGACACATCCCGCCGACACATGTTTCCGTGCCGTTACAAAACAGGCCGTCGTCGCAATCGGCGTCCGTGAGGCAACCGACGCAAGCGTCGGCCGTCTCGTCGCAGAACTGTCCCGCCTGGCACGGAGTGCTGCCCGGTTGACAGTCGTTGACCGGATCGCAGGTCTCGACGCCGTTGCAGAAAAGCCCGTCGCTGCATGCGGCATTGTCGGGGACGTGGTCGCAAACGTCGGCGACCTCGTTGCAAGTGTCCACGGTGCACCCCGTGGCATCACTGCAGTCCCGGGCGCTTCCCCCCGTGCAGCTCCCGCTCGAACACGTTTCACCCACGGTGCAGAACAGGCCGTCGTCGCACGGCGTTCCATCGCCCGCAAACCCGTCCGGTGGGCAATCGGGAGAACTGCCGGTGCAGGTTTCCGGAACATCGCACGGCCCAGCCGCTCCGCGACAGACGGCACCCGCCCCGACAAACTGGCAAGTCGACGTGCAGCACGCGCCGCCATCACACTGTTCACCGGGATCCACGACGCCATTACCGCAGCATGAGCCATTGCCATTAGGATCGTCGCAGTGAATAACCTTGATACGGATCGCGCTGACCCGAAGCGCGCTGTTGGTTCCGTCGTTGTCTTTAACACGGCGAACCCAGACACGAAGATCATTGATAAGACTCGCAGTCCAATTCCCTTGAAAGACTCCCAAGCTGACATCATTCGTTACGTCATCACTATTATTACTCTTGAGACGATATTTGCACAGGCCATCGTCATCGTTATTGACAAAAACCTGCGATGTCAATGTGGTCTCCGTGCCGCGCGTCGCCGGCAACCTGACCCGCACCTTGATTCTTCCCGAATCACCGGACCCCGATCCGGGGTTCCCCGGTCCATGGTTGTAGCGACATTGGACATCGACCTTCACCTGTCGGATTGCCTTCCCGGGCGGCAGCGTATAAGGCGTAAAAGCCGAGGCCTTGAGCCAGCATTTACAGACATCGCCCTCGTTTGGAAATTCGGGACACTGTGTATTGGTGCACCCGAAATCCGTTCGTGTCTTGGAGCAGGCATCGAATCCGGACGCAATGGCATCTGTGTCTTGAATCGCGTAATCGGCCATGTTTAGATTCTGATCACAATCATGCGTTGCGCCTCCTGGATCTCCTTCTGCAAAAGATGCCTTGTACCACGCGCATGAACTGTTCACGTTCGTCGCATACAAACAGGTTACGTTCGGGTCACTGCAGGGCTGTGCTTCGGCCCTTTGATCGGTGATCATCAGGTACCCCAAGACGAGCCCCATAAAAAGGGCGCTGCGGGAACCTATTCGCTTTTCCCTAAGGGGATGTACGCGTTCCTTCTTCATCTCGCACCTCCTTTTTGTTGAGCCCTCTCGACATATGTTTCACGGCAGCCGTCGCGGCCGCCCGCCATGCACGCTATGTGGACCCGCCGATCGGTGGCCGAGCGAGACGCCAACAGGTGCATGCAAGAGCGTGGGGCGGGTACGCGCCGACACCGATCCGTTCGATCATTCGCCCTGGTGGCGGCCCGTAAATATGGAGAACATGGGCGACCCCGAGAATCTAGGAGAAAAAGTAAAAAGGCAGTGACCCTCGCGTTTTGGAAGGAGGCATCGCTACCATGACAGGTCGAACCAAATTCGGGCGCCGGCAGAGGCGAGTTTTTTGTATTTTTATGTCGGCGTTGGCCGGAAGCGAGCGCATAGTCAATATAGTCAGTTTGGGAAAGAGAAGCGATGCGATGCCGACGAGACCGAAATGAACGACGGCTACGATACGCGGAGGGAGCGCTGTCTCGCGCGAGCGACATTCGAGACCGTGCCAGAGGCCTTGTCATGGTGTCCATGCGATCCACACGCACGTGTTTCCAGTTAACCTGCAATAGGGGCCGGGGCCTACGGAGGATGCAGTAACCGCCCAGTAAGACGGGCAGGTGGTCGGAAGCCTCCGGCCCCCGATTGCGGTTTGGTCCGCCATATTCGGCTCTACCGTGTTCGATGGGGGAAGCCACAGATCCAACGCCCTCTGTATATCTAAGACGAAAAAAATTCGCCTTACTCACGCGCTTGGCGCATTTTTTTTGATTTGTTACACTGATTGGCCGTGCATCGAGGGCAACTCCACAGGAGCGAGTGAGGGCGATCGTGGCCGGAGACGAAATTCGCCAGAAAGATCGGCGTAACAAGGTGATTTCCCCCGCAACCTCGAAGGAAACCCCAGCGGGTTGCCCATCCGAGACAGGCCGGATGGCGAAGCAACCCACGCCCTCGTCAGGTCGCCGCGCAAGGGATCAGCAAGCTATTGCCGGCGGTGTCGGTTCATCGTGTGATTTCGACCCAGCGAAGGTCGAAGGATTCTCGAAAGCCATGGCCCATCCTCCTGCCGCTAGAATGGAAACCGAGGCAAGCGGGCACGACTATCGGTGCGAAGGCAACGATTGTGAAGCAGATGCACACTCGCTGAT
>CAZNQN010000222.1:2647-4745 GCA_964574925.1 uncultured Phycisphaeraceae bacterium
CTCGCTGATCCTCCGTGCGGTGGAAGGGGATGAAGCCGCTCTGAGCCGCCTGCTCCGTGATTCGGAGGAGCGTCTGCTTCGCGAAGCGGCGAAGCGTCTCGACGCGCAGTACCGTCCGTACCTCAGCCCGGAAGACGTCCTCCAGGTGACGTTCATCGAGGCCGCCTTGCGAATCGGGCAATTGACCAACCGGACGCCGGGCGGGTTTCGCCGCTGGCTGGATGTCCTGCACGAGCGGTGCCTGATTGACGCGTTACGGCATCTTCACTGTGCCCGCCGTCCACCGCCGGAAAAACGCTGGACGTCCGTATCGCCGGAGGATTCCACAGCCACGCTGCTGGCGCGGATCGTGGGAGACGGCAGCACGCCGAGCCGCCGTCTGCGGCGGCAAGAAATGCGGCGGATCCTGGAACGGGCGCTAGAAGGATTGCCGCCAGTGTATGCATCGGTTGTGCGATTCTACGATCTTGCGCAGCTTTCGGCGAAGGAGATCGCCCGTCGGATGGGGCGGAGCGAAGGTTCGGTTCACATGCTTCGTCGGCGGGCGTTGCGGCGGCTGCGGGAGCTGTTCGACGAATCGGGGATGTTCTTTACCGATGTGGCGTGAGGAGGGGATGATTTCCTCGCCGGATGCGGTCGGGAAGGCGGGGAACCGAAGACCGCAGCGGGACGCGGTGGGCTATGCCCTGGAGCAGGTACGGGGCGCCGCTCGTCCTGGGCCGCCGCCGTTTCCCGTCGAGGATTTGCCCGGTCTTGAGATCCTCCGCGAGCTGGGCCGGGGCGGACAGGCGTTCGTCTACGAGGCCGTCCAGCGATCCACCGGCCGGCGTGTAGCCGTCAAGATCCTGCGCACCGGTCCGCTGGCGACCCGGCGGGAGGAGAGACGCTTCCGGCGGGAGGTGGACATCCTCGCGAATCTGCGTCACCCGGGGATCACGACCATCCATGATGCGGGCACGGCCGGCGGCTTTCCCTTTGTGATTATGGAATACGTCGAGGGGTTGCCGCTGGATGAATACCTCGAACTGCACGAACCACCGGTGAGGGAACGGGTGGCGCTGATGCAGCAGGTGGCCGCCGTGGTGGAGGTCGCCCATCGTCACGGCGTCGTCCACCGCGACCTCAAACCGGGCAACATCCGCATCGACGACGACGGCCGACCGCACGTTCTCGACTTCGGCCTGGCGCGATACACGAGCGGATTCGGCGGGCGCGTAAGCGAAACGGCGACGGCAGCCGGCGGGTTCGCCGGTTCGCTCAAATGGGCCAGTCCGGAGCAGCTCAACGGCCGGCGGGAGGAGATCGACACCCGCACTGACGTGTATGCTCTGGGCGTCCTGCTGTACGAGGTGCTCGCGGGTCGATGGCCCTTCGAGACCGACGGCACGACGCCGGACGTGCTGCATAAGATCCTCCATGCCGATCCGGTTCCGCTGCGGCGGTCCGCGCCGCGGCTCGACGCCGATCTGGAAACAATCGTGGGATGTTGTCTCCAGAAGGAACCGGCCCGCCGCTACCAGCACGCCGGGGAGCTGGCCCAGGATCTGGACCGGTACCTGCAAGGCCGGCCCATCGAGGCCAAACGCGATCATACCGCTTACGTGCTCGGCAAATGGATCCGTCGCCATCGCCTGGTCAGCACGTTGATCGTGCTTCTTACAATCGGCGTGGTGGGGTATGCGGTGTCGGTGACGACGCTGCTGCGGCGGACGCGGCAGGCCCGCGATCGGGCGGAGGCGGCCATGCGGGCATCGCTGCACAACTTCGACGCGGCGCTGGGGATCACGCAGTTTCTGATCGACACCGCCGCCGCGAAGCTGGAAGCGCTGCCGGGCGGCGGCGACCTTCGCCGGCGCACGCTGGAAGAAGCCTACCGCCGACTGCGACTTCTTTCCACGGAACACCCCGACGATCCCCGCCTGCTGGACGCCTTCGCCCGCATTCATCTGCAACAGAGCAACATCGACGAAACGCTGGGGCGATTTGAGGCGGCCCTCGGTCATGCCGAGGCCGCCCGCGACGCCTACGCCGAACGCCTCGCCGCCGAGGCGGAGAACCGTTCCCTACAACGATCCTATGCCCTCTCCCTGGTGCGGTT
>CAZNQN010000223.1:0-4444 GCA_964574925.1 uncultured Phycisphaeraceae bacterium
ACGTTGAAATGATGGCGAAGGCGATCCTTCAGGCCGAGGATGACCCGTCGTTTGTCCTTCAGGCTCCTCGCCTCGGCGATGGAAAGGTCGACGGAGAGCACACCGACGATCATGGGACCGGTTCGCGGATGATCCGCCGCAGGAACGACCCGTTGTGGATGTCGATCTTGAACAGCAGCGTGGTACCGTCCTCCTCGATGTAGGGCATCACGCCGATGCTGGCGAGTGCCTGGACGACGTAACTGCGATCGTCCGGCGGTACGCCGTAATAGTCCAGTTCGTCGAGCACATGGGTCTCGTCAAAGACATAGTTCTTGCGCTGGGGAATGTAATAGGGCACGAGCTGGGCGAGGGACAGCCGGTTGCTCCCGCTGACCCGGATCCGGGGGAGGAACAGCGCCCGGACACCCTCGGCCCGCCCGCCGCGGACTTCCACCGGCCGATACTGCCGCACGATAAAGATCTGCTCTTCCGTTTCGTCCACGAAGACCGAGACGGCGTCGTCGGGGACGAAGAACTCCTCCAGCAGCCGGATCCGCTCGGTCTCCGAGGCCCGTTCCAGCGTCCGCCGGAACTTCCGATACTGATGGTAGTAGGGCAGGGAGGGGTCGTTGAGCGAGCGGTCGTTCCACGGAAGGACGACCTCGGCGACATAGTCGCCGTCCGGAAGGTTGACCCATTCCCCGCCGTGCGAGGTGGTGACGAAGACCGCGCTGGCGCACTGATGAATCCGTCCGCGCGGCGGAGCCTCCGTCTCCCGCGCGAACCAGACCTGCGCGCCGGGCGGGGTGGAGGCGACATAGACGCCTTTCTTCTTGGCTCCTACCAGCCCCGGTCGCGACCGTCGATCGGGACGGTTCGGGCGGTTTGCGGCCGGGCGGGACTGGTCGGGTCTTTGGTTCTTCTGCGGCAGGTATCCGGCGACGCCGCCGCTGTGGAACAGCGGCAGGACATACTTGCGCCCCACGAAGATCACGATGCTGATCAGCAGCGCCGCGTAGCAGAGGCGGAAGATCAGCGGGAACGGATCGAAGCTCCCGGCGGCGGAGGGTTTCTTGGATTTGCGAAAGCGCGGCCAACGCGAACGACGGGCGTCCTTGGCCGAGACCGGCTGCGCATCCTCCAACAGGAAATCGAGTTCGTCGTTCTGCGTGTCGGGGACGGTGGCCGTCCGCCCGCAATAGGAGCAGCGGACGACGCCGCCGGCGTCCTCGTCCTTCGCCCGGACCGTGTGACCGCATTCGGCTTTGAATTCGATCATGATCTCGACCCGTTCCGTCCTCCGGACGCCCGACGAATCCGACCGGGACCGCCGGGACCGGAGCGATGTGTCGTCCTGTCGGTCAACGTGTTCCGGCGCGACGACCGCCGGAGCCGGATTTCCTGCGGTTCGCAGGCGTTCGGCTAGAGTGTGCGGGCGACCTGGACGATCTCGTAGGCTTCCAGCACGTCGCCGACGTGGAGATCGTCGAACCCGTCCAGCTTGATGCCACACTCCAGACCCGCCCGGACTTCTTTCACGTCGTCCTTGAAGCGACGCAGGGAGGCAATGGCGCACCCTTCGCGGACGACGACGCCGTCGCGGACGATTTTCACCAGATGGTTGCGGTTGACAACCCCGTCGGTGACATAGCAGCCGGCGACCAGTCCGACCTTCTTGCTCATGCGGAACAGTTCGCGGACCTCGGCCGTGCCGCGCGTCTCCAGAACCTCCTCGGGGGCGAGCATCCCTTCCAGGGCCTTTTTCACGTCGTCGCACACGTCATAGATGACTCGATAGGTGCGGATATCGACGCCGTGGTGTTCGGCCAGGCGGCGTACGCCCGCCGGCGCGTCCACCCGGAAGGCGAGGATGATCCCGTCGCAGGCGGCGGCCAGATCCACGTCGCTGTCCGTCACCGCCCCCACGCCGGCATGGCGGATGGTCAGCTTCACTTCGTCGGTGGGGAAGTCGCCCAGCGACTGCTTGAGGGCGGCCACGCTCCCGTCCACGTCCGCCTTGATGATCACGTTCAGTTCCGGAACGTCCTCGGCGTCGCGCCGCTTGAGCATCTCCTCCAGCGTGCGGACCTTGCGCGACTGGGCACGGGCCTTTTCCAGGCGGTCCTGTTTGGTTTCGGTGGCGATGTCCTTGGCCCGCTTCATGTTCTCGACGACGTAGAGGCGGTCACCGGCCATGGGGACATCGTCCAACCCCCATACCTCGACGGGGATGGCGGGACCGGCTTCGCGAATGCGCTCGCCCCGATCATTGAGCAGGGCCCGCACTTTGCCCGCCGCCGGACCGCACACCACCACGTCCCCCACGCGAAGCGTGCCTTCCTGCACCAGCACGCGGACCACGGGTCCGACACCCGGTTTCGTCTCCGCCTCGATCGCGGTACCCACCGCCGGCAACGTCGGGTCCGCCTTCAGCTCCAGCAGGCTCGCCAGGTCCGCGAGGTGATCGACGAGTTCCTGCACGCCCTGTCCCGTGGTCGCCGAGGTCGGAATCACGTCCACGTCGCCGCCCCATTCGCCGCTGGGCGTCAGTCCGTGTTCCGTAAGCTGGGTATAGATCTTGATCTTGTTCTGGTCACCGAGGTCGATCTTGTTGAGCGCCACGACGATGGGCACGTCGGCCGCTTTGGCGTGATTGATCGCCTCGACCGTCTGCGGCATCACACCGTCGTCGGCGGCGACGACGAGGACCACCACGTCCGTCAGTTCGGCCCCCCGTGCCCGCATGGCGGTGAAGGCCTCATGCCCCGGCGTGTCCAGGAACGTGACCGGTCCGTGCGAGGAGATCACGTGATAGGCCCCGATGTGCTGCGTGATGCCGCCGTCCTCCGTCGCCACCACGTGCGTCTTGCGGATGGCATCGAGCAGGCTTGTCTTGCCGTGGTCCACGTGTCCGAGCATCGTCACCACCGGCGGACGCGGCTGGAGATGTTTCCGCTCCCGCGCGGCGACCTCGTCCTGAAGCTCGTCCAGCTTGGTCTTGGCGGGGATGACCGTCAGTTCGATTCCGAAGTGCAGGGCGAGCAGCTCGGCCGTCTCCGACGGAATCGTCATGTTGACGTTGGCGATCAGATCGTGCTCATCCCGCAGCACCTTGAAGCATTCGATGAAGTTCAGCCCCGTGGCCGCGCAGAAGTCTTTCATCCGCACCGGTTCGGTGACGGTGGCCTTGGTCTTGCGTTCCGGCGCGTGGACGCCCGGTCCGCCGCCCGTCTGGGTGGAGCGGCGGCGGATGCGTCGCCCGGTGGCGCCGGCCAGCCGCTCCCGGCGCTCCGCCAGGTCGCGGTCGCGCCATTCGGCCACCCGTTCGCCCGCGTCGGCAACGCGCCCGGCCGTTCGCCGCGGGCTGATCCGTCCCCGGCGGCGCGGCGAGGTCCGCAGCCGATCGGGGGCGGGTCCGCCCGGTCCGGGTTCCGGACCGCCCATCTCGCGCCGCGGACGAGGCCGGAACGTGTCCGCCTCCGGTGCCTCGTAGCGGACGACGCGCGGTCCCTGGAGTTTGGCCTTGGCGGGCACGTTCTGCGGACCGGCCGGTTTGATCGGCTCTTTCGGTGGGGGAGGTTCTTCCGCCTCGATGGGCGGCGGCAATTCGAGGGTCGGCGTCGTTTCACGCTCTGCCGTCGCTTCTTTGTCTTCGGCCGGCGACTCCGGCAGGCCGGCGGTGCTCACGTCCGCGACAGCGGTGGTTTCGGTTTCGATCGATGTGCCTTCCTGGGTTTCGGCCGGGGCTTCCGCGACGGCGGTCGAGGGGGTTTCCGCCGCCACCGAAGGCGGGACGGACGGTTCCTCCCCGCCGGGCGGCTGCGGTTCCGCCACCGCCACGGCCGTCTCCGTCGGAGGAGCGGACGTTTCGTCTTTACCCGTTTCCTTGTCGGCGGTCTTCTTTTTTCGCGGGCGGGTCTTCTTGCGGACCTTGCTGAGGTCCACGGGATCGGCGGTCTCCACCGTCGTTTCGTGGGCCCCTTCGCTGAACCATTCCCGGATGGTGGCGAGCAGACCCGCGCTGAGGGTGGACATGTGGTTCTTGACCGAGTCGATTCCCTCGGCCTTGCATTTCTCCACGATCACCTTGCTGGGGACGTTCAATTCTTTCGCAAGAATGTGAACGCGCATTTTTTCAGCCAAGGCCGCTCTCCCACAAAAAAGATGCCGCCCCAAGGGCGGAAACCCGCGCTATCGTCTGCGCGCTATCCCGACGTCGCTTCTCCCGATTCCACCGCGTCGGCGTCAAGGGCCGACTCGCCGCCCGGTTCCTTCACGGCCTCGGGTGCGTCGCCCGCTTGCGTCTCGGGGGTCGTCTCCGGACCCATCGGGCGATAGACCGCCGGGTCGTCCGGTGCGGCGGAGCCTTCTGCGGCAGGCGACGCATCCGCCGGTTTCGTTTCGGCTGTTGCCGTATCGCCGGTTCCTTCAGGCGGCGGTTCCGCGGCAAGCTCGCCGGATT
>CAZNQN010000223.1:4454-4744 GCA_964574925.1 uncultured Phycisphaeraceae bacterium
CCGGGCGGCCGCCTCGGCCTCTTCCGCCGCCTTACGCTCGGCCTCTTTGCGCGCCGCTTCTTCCGCAGCAGCCTGGGCGGCGGCGGAGACCTCCACCAGCGTCTTGGCGAGTTCCGGATCCAGTTCCAGTTCGGAAATCAGCGGATCCGCACCCACCGAGGCCAGATCGCCCAGGGCGATGATCCCCATTGCCAGCAGTTTATCCAGCAGCACATCCTCCACGCCGTCGATGGTGCGGAGGACGGATTCCATCTCGCCGACCATCTTGTCGTATTCGGCCGGGGTGAGGA
>CAZNQN010000224.1:0-4716 GCA_964574925.1 uncultured Phycisphaeraceae bacterium
GGTCTGGGGCACGGGGATCATGGGCGTCACGGGGGTGGTTCTCTGGTTCGATAACTACTGGGTCGAACGTTTCGGTCTCGGGCGGGTGTGGATCGACGTGGCGGAGGTGATCCACTATTACGAAGCCTGGCTCGCGACGCTGGCCATTCTCGTGTGGCACGGGTACGGAACGATCTTCCGTCCCGGCGTCTATCCCATGAACCCCTCCTGGCTGCGGGGACGGATGCCCGCGGACATGTACCGCCACGAGCACCCGGGCGCTCCCGACGCCGTGGTTGCGAAAGACAAGAATCCCGAAGCCGATCTTGCCGCTCATGGGAACCCCATCGGACACGGGCACGTCGCTCCCCCGTATTAGGTCGCCCAAGACGCTCCGCCCTTTATTCTCCCGCCCGGTCTTGGACCGGGAATTGCTTACATCCCTGCGAAAGCATTCAGGATGCGTCTCGAATGCGAATCGAGATCGATGGAAGAACGGGGCGGGACGAACATCCATGAGCATCGTGAAAGAATCTCGAAAACGATCCGGCGACGGAAAGACGCCTCCCCCGGCGAATGAAGCGCCGGCGGGAGCCGGCGATGGACAGGCGTCCCACGAAACTCCTCTCCCGGTCGGGCGGCGGCGCAAACCGGTGTGGAACAACGTCATCACGCTGGCGGGGCTGTTTCTCGTGCTGATGGCGGGGCTGTTGTTCGTGAGCTTCGCGCTGTTCTCTTTGGTGTCGCCGGTGGCCAATCCGTACGTGGACGTGGTGGGTTACGTTGTGCTGCCGGGGGTCCTGCTGCTGGGGTTGATCGCCGTGCCCCTGGGGATTTTTGTCAAGAGCTGGCGATTGCGGCGGCGCGATCCGACGCAGGCGCTGCTGTTCCGTCCGGTGGTGATGGACCTGAGCGATCCGCAGCAGCGGCGAGCGGCCAAGATCCTCGTGGGGGGGACGTTCGCGCTGATTCCCATCGTGGGGGTGGCCAGCTACCACGGGTACAAGTACACGGACTCCACCTCGTTCTGCGCGTATGCCTGCCATTCGGTGATGGAGCCGCAGGCGACCGCGTACGAGCACTCCCCCCACGCCCGCGTTTCCTGCTCGGAGTGTCACATCGGCGAGGGGGCGAGCTGGTTCGTGCGCTCCAAGCTTTCGGGAACGCGGCAAGTGCTGGCCGTGTGGCGGAACAGCTTTCCCCGTCCGATCCCGCCGGCCATCCAGAACCTTCGACCGGCGCGGGAAACCTGCGAACGCTGCCACTGGCCCAAGAAGTTCTACGGGGCGCAATTGCAGGAAATCGTCCACTTCGCCGCCGACGAAACCAACACCCGCCGGGAGATCGACATGTTGCTCAAGATCGGCGGCGGGGACGAAACGATGGGACGACCGGAGGGCATCCACCTGCACATGGCCCTGGCCGGGCGGATCGAGTACATCGCCACCGATGACAAACTCCAGCACATCCCCTGGGTCCGCTACGTGGACGAGGCGGGGCGGGAATGGATCTACCGCTCGGACGGGCTTCCCTCCTCCGATCCGCCCCCGGAAGGGCAGGTGCGACGGTTGGACTGCATGGACTGTCACAACCGCCCGGCGCACAAGTTCCGCTCGCCGCAGGAAGCGGTGGACGTCTACCTCAGCACCGGGCGGATCGACACGACGCTTCCGTACATCAAACGGGAAGCGGTGGCCGCCCTGGTGAAACCGTACCCGGACGTGGAATCGGCGATGATCGGCATCCGCGAGCACCTGACCACGTTCTACCGCGAGAAGTATCCGGACATCTGGGAGGCCGACCGGGCGTCGGTGAACCTGGCCGTCGACCGGGTGCGCGACATTTATCGCCGCAATTTTTTTCCGCAAATGCAGGTCGACTGGCGGACCTATCCGGACAACATCGGGCACCTGTATTCACCCGGATGCTTCCGTTGTCACGAGGGGCGACACGTCAATCAGGAAGGCAAAGCCATCAGCCACGCCTGCAACACCTGTCACCTCTTTCTCAATCCGGTCACCGTGGAGGGCAAACCGAACGTGATCCAGAAGGGAGAGTTCGTCCACCCGTATAAGCTCCAGGGCTCCCACCGGGCGTTGCAGTGCAGTGCGTGCCACACCGGCGGGACGGGCCCCGTTCCGGACTGTGCAGGGTGCCATACCGACGTCACCGCGTGGCGAAACGGCGGGCTTCCCGGCTTTGCCGACGTGTCACTGCCGCCGGATCCGATGGCCGGTCTGGACTGCGATGCCTGCCATGACCTCTCCGAGCCGGCCACACCGGCAGCCTACGAAGCCCGTTGCCTGGACTGTCACGAGGACGAGGAGGAGCCGATGGAGGGAATTATCGGCCGGTGGCGCGGCGAGGCTCGCTCGTTGCTTGCCCGTCTGCGGGCCAAGCTCGACCCGCAGGACCAACCGCTGCTCGACCGCATCCGCCGGGCCGGCACCCTCCACAACCTTTCGGCGTTGCGTGCGCTGGCGTCCGATCCCGGGCTCCTTCATCGCGCGTCGGCGACACAAAACGAGGCCGGGTCGGCCGCATCGAAGACGACGGATCGCGAGCACGGATCGGAACACCAAACGGAAGCGGAGTGACCGCCTTCGCCGGTTCCGCCCCGAGTTGGTCGTCGCTGCAACGGCGAGCGGAAACCCGCCCAGCGTCATGACCATGCTCGGGGTACAGACCCTACTTGGAAAGAAGTCGCCGCAGAAGACCGCCTTTTTCCTCCTGCGGCTCGCTGTGATCGTCGGTGATGAGTCTCTTGGCAATCTTCTGAATGGCGACGCGGACGGGGCTGTTCTGGTCCAGGGCGGCGATGGGCCGACCGAAGTCGATGGAACGGGCCACGAACTGATAATCGTTGGGGATGGTGCCGAAAGGAGGTCGGCCGATCGTCTCCTCGAAATCCTTCACGGTCACCCGCCCGTGGCCGCGCCCGCCGCAGCGATTGATGATAAAGGCGATACGGTCGTCCGGGACGCCGAGGTTCGCCAGGGCGTCCCGGTACCGCTTGGCGTTGCGGATGCTGGGAACCATCAACTGGGTGACGAGGAGGATGGTGTCCGCGTGGGTGAACGCGGTGGTCGCGTTCGGATTGATGTCCCGCGGAACGTCCACGACGATGTTTTCGAAGGTCTGCATCAACAGTTCGAAGATGCGGTAGAGAGATTCGGGCGTGACGGTGGCGGCATGCTCCACGTCGAACGGGCGGGCCAGCACGGAGACCTTGCAGGGCAGCTCGCAAAGGGCGGATTCCAGCACCGCCTCGTCCAGGTCCGCCCCTGCGACTGCCAGGTCGTAGATCGTGTACTTCGGTTCGGCGTCGAAATTGGACGCCACGGCGCCGAACTGAAGGTCGAGGTCCACCAGGGCGCAGGGACGATCGGTCGCCAGGCCGATCTCCATCGCCAGGTTGCAGGCGATCGACGTCGCGCCCATTCCGCCCGACACGCCGGAAACGCAGATCACGCGGCTTTTGTGCTGGACGGCGAAGCGTTTGGCCGCCACCCGCGAGACGGCCGTCCCCAGGTCGGAAAGATCGATCGGCCGGCAGACGAACTGGTCGCAACCGGCGCGCATCGGGGCGAGGATCGATTCCGGATCGGTGCGGCTTCCGATGGCCAGCAGCGCGACGTCCGGATACCGAGCGGCCACCTGCTCGATAATCTCGAGCACCGGCTCCGGGTCGGGATCGAGGTTGAAGAAGACGAGGTTGATCTTCCCGTCGTGGAGGGCATCGGCCAGTTCCTCCGGCGAGGTGGCCTCTCCCACGAGACGAACAAAATTGAGCGACCCGATCGCTTCCCCCAGCTCCTGCGAAGCCTCCGGATCCAGGTTGTACACGCAAACGCGCAGCAGATGGTTCATGGCGATTCCATACGGGCGGCGGGTGCGCATGGACGCCCCTTCAGCCGCCCTCCACTTCCGTTTCAAGGACTATCGGCGTTCCGGGAGACGGAGTTTCCCCCGCGCAGGGACCGATAACGATCCCGGAAAAGGAGACGGCTTCGGGCATCGGAACGAAAGAACCACGCTTTGCATCCGGCGACCCGCCCCGGAGCAGGAACCGAACGTTGTACAGCCGCTTCTTGCCGCCGGCCCGCCCGGCATGCGCGGCGCGACGACGGAGGCTGCCGGCAGACACGGAAGGTCAGCCGCGGGTTCGTGCGGTGGCCGCAACGGTCAGAAGGCTCAAGCGTTCGCGCAACGCTACGTTGCCGCCGCCTAAGGCGTTGCCCGCCATGAGGATCCGGTCGTTTCGCTGCTGACGGCGGCACCACGGAGATATCGCGCGGGGCGCTTCATTCGCTCGGCTCGTATGAAAACGTGGTCCGGCGCCGGCGCGGCATCACGAACGCCAGTCGAGGCCCCTTTCCCATCCCCGCCTCGTCGTGTTCGTATGCCTGAGGTTTGAGCCCTTGGCCCGGCTCCCCGCCGAGGTCCCTCGCACCCTTCAGGACTCGGCATAGGGAATCGGATCGGGGATGCCGGCTTCGCGGAATCCCTTCCGTCGCAGTCGGCAACTGTCGCACCGGCCGCAGGCCAGACCCTCGGACGAAGGGTCGTAGCAACTGTGCGTCAGCGCGTAATCCACCCCCAGGCGCAATCCCTCCCGGATGATCTGCGCCTTGGTCAGGTCGATCAGCGGCGCGTGGATCGCGAAACGGTCCCCGGCCGCGCCGGCCTTGGTGCCCAGGTTGGCCACCGTCTCGAAGGCGCGGAGGAAGTCCGGCC
>CAZNQN010000225.1:0-1579 GCA_964574925.1 uncultured Phycisphaeraceae bacterium
CACCCCCCGCCCGTCGTGCTGTGCCACCTCCAGGAACGGCTCCACACCGTCCGACCCGAAGTACGGATTGATCGTGATCGCATCGGGCGTGGAGGCTGCTCCGGTCCGGTAAGCCGCCAGTTGCCCCAGTGCATACTGCCGGGCCGAGTGCCCGATGTCGGCCCGCTTCACGTCCCCGATCACGAGCAACCCCTTCTCCTGCGCAAATCGCACCAGCTCGTAGTAGACGGCCACGCCCGCGGTGTGATACCGCTCGAAAAACGCGATGTTGATCTTCACCGCCGGTACATGGGCGGCAACGGCCTCGATGACGCCGCGCCCGAACGTGCGAAGGGCGTCACGCACCGCCCCTTCGTCCGCTTCAGACGTTTCACCGGACGTTCGCTCTCCCCTCGGCAGACCCGCCTCGCTCCGCACCGGCAGCGGCAACCGCTCCAGCAGCGGATCCAGCCCCACGCACACCGGCGCGCTTTTGTCCCGTATCGCCTCGACCAGCCGATCCGCAAAATGTCCGCTCAACGAAGACCCTCCCGAGCCGCGTCGCACCTCGACGATTCACCCGCCCACCGCACTATAGACGCCCCGCCCCTTCCGGCCAATCTCCCGTGAAAACCTCCTCCGCCGGCCCCGTCAGGTACACCGACCCCGCGTCCTCGGGCCACTCGACCTTCAGTTCACCACCGGGAAGGCGAACCGTGACACGCCGCCCGCTGCGTCCCGTGACCACCCCGGCCACGCAGACCGCACAGGCACCCGATCCGCACGCCCGCGTCGCGCCGCTCCCCCGTTCCCAGGTTCGCATCCGCAGCCGGTCCGCCGATTCCACCCGCACGAAATGCACGTTGATCCGATCCGGAAACCATGGATGCCGCTCCAGCGCGGGCCCTTCCCGATCCAACATCACCGCATCGAGATCGTCGACGAAGACCACCGCGTGGGGATTGCCTATCGACACGCAGGTAACGCGGTACGATCGGCCGGCCGCTTCCACGGGATGATCCACCAGCGAATCCGCCTCCACCCGCGCCGGCAGATCGACTGCCCGCAGAGACGGAACCCCCATGCCCACGCGCACCGCCGCCACGCGACCGTCTTGCATCCGGCAACATGCCTGTCGCAGTCCCGCGTCGGTTTCGATGGTCAGTTCCGGCCCGGGGGCGAGTCCGTGCTCCACCGCGTACCTGGCCACACATCGCAACCCGTTGCCGCACATCCGGGCCGAGGAACCGTCGGCGTTGTAGACGATCATCCGCACATCCGCCCGCTTGCTCGGCGCGATCAGGATCAGCCCGTCGCTCCCGACGCCGGTGTGCCGATCGGATATCCGCCACGCCAGCGCCGACGGATCCTCCACCCGCTCGCGGAACAGGTCCACGAACACGTAATCGTTTCCCAGGCCGTGCATCTTCGTGAAACGCATGACGGAGCGATTCTATCGTCTCGTGTCCGACGGAACACCGAAAAAAAACGCCGTAACTGACCCGCGACCGTTCGCCTATGCGTGTGGGGCACGCACGCAGACGGGTCAGGGAGCGGAGCATGAACGGAGCCGCGACCGCCGTAACTGAGCCGCGACCGT
>CAZNQN010000225.1:1679-4712 GCA_964574925.1 uncultured Phycisphaeraceae bacterium
AGCGGTCCAACAAATGTCGAATAATGAATGATAAAGGGAAGGCACGGCAACAGCGCGTTTTCGTTCTTACGTCCCGAGCCGCAGGTCTGAACCCCGCGCGACGAGGCGATATGCCACGCTCCGCCCGTGGGGCATCGACCGGCCCGCCGTCGCAACAAACGCCCTACTTTGAAGTGCGCAGTCCGATGACGTGACGCTCACGCCTCCAGATCGACGTGGAATCGTCCGTCTTCGTCCTGCGTGATGCCCGGGCTTTCCTCGGAAACGGGTTCCTCGGTGGCGGACTCGCCGGTTTCTTCGAACGCCCGTCCCTGGCTCCCCGTCCCCTCGGCGTTGGTGAAGACCGCCACGTCGTCGTCGGTGGTCTCCACGGTCTCCCCCGTTTCATCGACCGATCGGATCTGGCGCTGGGCGGCATCGGTACGGGCCGCCCGACGGGCCTCACGCTCCTTGGCGACCTCCCGCGCCTGGAACCCGGCCTGGGCGGCCGAGGAAGGAATGTCCGGCGGAATCTCGGTCAACCCACGATCCCTCCGTGTGACGGTCTCCCGTGCAGACCTGCGGTTCTACGGTTCGAACTCCTTGCGCCGCAGCTCGAGTTGTTCCCGCAGTCGCTCCAGAATGGCCGAATGCATCTGCGAGACGCGGCTCTCCGAAAGATCGAGCGCCATCCCGATCTCCTTCATCGTCATTTCCTCATAGTAGTACAGCATGAGGATGAGCCGCTCCGCCCGCGTCAGTCCCCGGGTCAGCAGATCCTTCAGATCCTTCTCCTGGAGTTCCCCCACCGGGTCGCGCCCGCGGCGGTCCTGAATCACGTCGATCTCACACACTTCTTTGTGCGAGTCGGTCTCGTTGCACTTGCGGGAAAGGGATATCTGCCCCACCGCCGTCGCTTCCCGCAGCAGCTTGTCGAACTCTTCCCGTTTCAGGTTCATCCGCTCCGCGATTTCGTCGTCGTACGGAGCCCGTCCCAGGGTGGATTCCAGCTCCTGCGCGACGCGGGCGAGCTTGTGCGCCCGCGCCCGGACCAGCCGCGGCACCCAGTCCATGCTCCGCAGCTCATCGAGAATCGCGCCTCGGATCCGCGGCGCACAATACGTCTCGAATTTGACGCCCCGATCCAGATCGTAGGCCTCGATGGCGTCCATCAGCCCGAACACGCCCGCGGAGATCAGGTCGTCCTGATCGATCTCGTCGGGCAATTTGGCCCGGATTCGTTCGGCGTTGTACTTGACGAGGGGAAGATACGCCTCCATCAAGCGGTTGCGCAACGCCCGGCTTTTCGTCCGTTTGAAGCGGCGCCAAAGACCCGTCATGTCCGCTTTCTTGGCCGACTCCCGCATCGCTCAGCTCCTTCTGTCTGACCGGGGCGGACGCCCTCCGAAAGCATCCCTCACGCCTCCGACGGCGGAGAGGACGCGGCGGAGGATTCCGACACCCCACCTCCCGATGAACCCTGTGCGTACCGTTGACGGATGGCCTCCTCGCTGCGCCGCCGGTGTTCCGCGATCACTCCTTGCGCCGCCGCGCCGACGACCGCCCCGATCACGCAGAACAGAAACAGGGCGAGGATGCTGCGCGAGAGGATGACGTCCTCCGGGTTGCCGGCCAGCAACCCGGCGATCGTAGAGATGCCAAAGGCCAAAAGCCCCAGACCCGCGCCGGTCAAGCGGGGAATCATGCCTGCAACATCCTTGTCGCCAACCCTATCGCGCCGACCCGACCGGAAACCCGCAACGGTGTCAACACACCGTCACTCGTCCAACCGGTCCCACCGACGCCGGGAGGTCGCCATCCGTGCGACCGTCCGTATTCGTACCGCGCCGAACGAAAACGTCTCGGTCGTCTCCCTCACACGAACAAACCCGCCACGCGGGACAACCAACCGCCCCGCGCCCGTCTTGCTCGGGGAGACCGCACCAACGCACACGCCGCCGATTCGATGCATGCGCTGGCGCTGCAGCCGGGGTATCGAAGAACGAATGGAACCTGCTCCCGTACCGCCAGCTCCACGTTACTATCTTGCAACATGTATCCGAAGTTGGCAACCGAATAATCCAAAAATTTCCGACCCACCTCCGCGACCCGTCGATGAACGGCCTCCGCCTGCGAGCGGCTCTCCACCCGGTTCACGAACAGACCGATGCCGTATCGACGTCCCTCCTGCACCAGCGCCTTGATCGTGGCATAGGCGTCCGTCAGCGCCGGCGGCTCCGGCGTCGTGATCACCATGATTCGGTCCGCCGCCAGCGCGAAACTCATCACGTTGCGCGACAACCCCGCCCCGCAGTCGAACACCGCAATATCAGTATTGGCGTCCAGTTTCCGCAACTGGACGATCAGGTTCTGACGCTCGAATTCCGAGAGGTCCGCAAGTTCATGAAGCCCCGACGCCCCCGGGATCAGCCGCACCCCCTCCGGACCCTTCACGCAAACCTCCTCCACCGAGCGGAGACCCTGCAACACGTGGGAAAGCGTATACCGCGGCTTGAGGTTCATCAGCAGATCGGCGTTGGCCAGTCCCAGGTCCGCGTCCACCAGCACCACCCGCCACCCCTCCCGCGACAGCGCGATCGAGAGGTTGACCGCGATGTTCGATTTCCCCACCCCCCCCTTGCCGCTCGTCACCGCGATCGACAGACCCGCCGCGTTCCGCCGATGCACCAGCGCCCGCAACCCGGCCGCCTGGTCCCGTCGGACGTGATGTTCCCGGCCGCGCGGCATAACCTCTCCCGAACGTTCGTCCGTGCCGGCGCCGTCGTCCCACCGGCCCGCGCTCCCTTCCCGCGTCCCCGATCTATCCACCGGCCGCGGACGCCTCCTCGCCCGACGGCGTCCACGCCGGTTCCCCCTCGCCCAGGATCAGCTTCACCAGCGCCCGCGGCTCGCCCACATGAATGTCTTCCGGCACATCCTGTCCTGTTGTCACGTAGGAGAGCTCCGCCTGCGCTTTCTGCAAACACGCCAGCATCACCCCGAACCCGATCGCCTCGTCCAGCTTCGTGAACAAGACCCGGTCCACCCCCACCT
>CAZNQN010000226.1:0-4711 GCA_964574925.1 uncultured Phycisphaeraceae bacterium
GAGCATTGAGCCGCGACCGGACAACTGAGCCGCGACCGTGAGGGAGCGGAAAATCAGAGCGACGAATGTTGAATAGCGACGCGCGAAAGATGGCGGCCGCGGTGCGGTTTCCCGCGTTTCGCTGCTTCGCGCGGGCTAAAGCCCGCGGCTCGAGGCGACCGTTCATTCTGCATTCACGATTCCGCATTCGGGATCGTGACCGCGCCGCGATGCCTGCCCTTACCTGCCTGTCTGCGTGCGGACGCGCGCAGGCAGGCGTCGCACGCAGCAGAGGAGGGAGCGGACGCCAAACTGAGCCGCGACCGTGAGGGAGCGGACCACCGCGCGGATCGCGCCGGAACACGAGGTACGCTGAAATGTTCGAATCGAAAACGGGCGTGTTCCTGATCGCCGGGCTGGTGTTTTTCGCCTTGGCGTTTTTGGTCATGGGGGCGCTGCCCTGGACGATGTATCTCGATAAACCGGAAAAGACGCTCGACGACCTGGTCGCCGATGGCGTGACGCCGGAGTTCGTGGACCTGGCCGAACGGTTCCCGGAAGCGTTTCAACGGGCGTTTCCGGACGGTGTGACGCGGGCGTCGTTCGCGGAAGCGCTCCGTCTGGGACGGGACATCTTCGTGGCCGAGGCGTGCTGGCACTGTCACAGCCAGCAGGTCCGTCCGGTCTCCAACGAGGACATCCGCTTCGGGCCGGTTTCCCACGCGCGGGAATACCACAACGTGTTGCAGCGACCGGTCCTGTTCGGGACGCGGCGCGTGGGCCCGGATCTGTTCCGCGAGGCCGCCCGTCACAGCAACGACTGGCACGTCGCCCACTTCTGGAACCCCCGCAACGTGTCGCCCACCTCGGTGATGCCGCGTTATCCGTGGTTTTTCGACAAGGAGGGCTATCCCAACAAGCGAGGACTGGCGATCATCACCTATGTGCAATGGCTGGGAAGCTGGCTGCCGGAGTATCCTTACTTCCAGGGGGAAGGTCCGCTGGGCCCTCGGGAGCGGGAATCCGAAGGAGAAAACGCTTCCACCACCGGGCGTCCGGCGACGTAGGACGGGTAGGACACGAGCGATGACCGAACGGAGACAGAACGAGCGCGAATCCGGCGCGACGCCTCCCCTTCGCGGCGGCAGCGGACGTCTGCTGGCGGTGCTGACGGTGGTGATCGTGGTACCGGCGGCCTACGGCTTCCTCAGCAAACTGATCGACTTCATCTACACCTTCCGCACGGATGCGGAGGGGCGGTTTACCATCATCCCCATCATGAACTACCTGCTGGTGACCGCCGGGATGGCGTGCCTGCTGGTCTGGGCGACGTTCGGGGGGATGTTCCGCGACGTGGAGGGGCCGAAGTACACCATGCTGGAGCGGGAACGACGGCTCGACGAACAGGACCGGCGGGCGGGAGTGCCGATCGATGACTGAATCGTCTTCCGAGGACGCGCGGCGCGAGGGCACGTTCCACACCTACGACACGTCCCACATCCCCTGGTACGTGCGGGCGATGTGGATCGGCTTCTGGATCGGGGCCATCTGGTACGTCGTCAAGTTCGCCATTCCCATGGCCCGCAATTACTTCTGAAAGATGTTCGCCAGGTCGTCCAGGGAGGCGGACGATGCGGCGAGCGTGGCGTGATCGGTCTCTTCCGGCGCGACGCGGCAAAGCTCGTGGGTACAGAGGGGACAGAAACCGCGCCACCCGACGGGAGAGCCGAATCCGCAGCGGGGGCAGACGAACGCCGCCCGTGCCGAGGCGCGACCCACGCGGGCGAGACGAGTCCCCACCGCCACCGACCATACGAACATCACCAGCGGGGACAGCGGGGAAAGGATCAAAAGGGCCACGAGACTGTTCCGGGCGCTCGGTCCCTCGGAAGCCGTGATGTAACACACATACAGGAAGGAAACGGCGGCGAGCGAAAACGAAATCGCGCTGCAAAGCCAAAGGTAGGGTGTCAACGCCTGCCCCGGCAGCGAACGCGGTGGATGGATGCGACGGATCCGGCCGTATGCCACGATGTAGCCGATGACGGCCGGGATGAGGCACAGCGGCAACAGGAGCGGGCCGATCAAGATGATCGATTGGATCAAAAGCGCCGTCCCATAACCGGGATTGCCGCAGCCGTAGGCGGGCGGGGAATCAAGAAAAAACGCGATCCCCCAGGGGGCGAGACCGATCACGAGAACGCCGACCGTTCCCAGGGCGAATCGGCTGGAAGCTTTGAGCGACATTGTGCTCCTTGGAAAGCCGGGCGGTCCGGTTTTCGGATCCGTGGCACGGAGCGGTTCGTTCGGCGGTTACGCCCGATCGCCTATGGTCGTCGCTTCGAGGTTCCCTTCATTTCGGAGACCTTCATCAGCCCGCCGAGCGCGTATTCCCGCCAGGTCCATTCCATGGTGTCCGCATCGGGAAAGCGGGTCGTTCCCTTGCCGATCGAGTCGCCGAATGGCGTCCGGATCTTCGCTTTCAGGTGCCAGGTCTTCGTTTTCTCATTGTAGCGGGCGGTTCCCACGCCGGTGCCGCCCATGGTGTCCACCCAGAAGGTACGGTACTTCTTTCCCTTGGCGTCATACGCCCAGATGCCCATGGCCTCCATGTCCCCCATCTCGCCCATGGTCCACTTTGCGCGTTCCACGAGGAACCAGCCGTCGCCTGCCCAGCGGATCTCGGAGGTTCCGCTCCCCCGAATGACTTCGTCGAGCCCGCCCATGCGCATTTCGGATTCGCTCTGCCAATTGCCGACGAAGGCGTCGAGGCGGCTGAGGGCGGCCGGCCGCTGGGGACGCATCTGCTTGAGCGTCTCCATGTCAAGCTTGGGCATACAACCGGCAGCGAGAATGAAACACGACGTCGTGACGAGATTAACACGCGTTCCTGACACGGTGGATCTCCTGATTCCTGGTTTCGGCTGACGCGAAGCGGACGCTCCGTCCGCCGACAGCGTACGAGGTTGTGAAAAGTTCGCGCGGACGCTGGCGGCAGGTTAGGGGGGAGTCGTGAGCGTGTCAATATAGGGAAATCCCTAGCAGGCATCCTGCGCCCGAATGTCCCACCTTGCCCTCGGCCAGCGATGATCGGGCCGGGTTCGGGGGAACCCCGGATTCGCGCTCGCGGGCGGCTTGGTGGTGGTGGGGGGCGGAAAAAACGGTCGATAATCGTTCCGGCGTGCTTGACGCACTCTGTGAAAGTCTGAACAATATAGTGCCCGCCGGGTTGGCGGAGCGGTTTTTTGCGGGCCTTCTCCGAACAAGATCGTTCGGCACCTGCTTGGATCCATCTACGACACCAAACGAGGAGTCATCCCGAGACCAGCCGGGGTGGGGGCGCTTGACGAGGTCGGCTCGCGCATCCTGATCGGCGCGTTCGTGAACTTTTTCACAAGGCGGGCGGGGCGATCGAGCGGCGTGACCTCTCGCTTCGGCTGATGCACGGGAGTCGATCCCGCCGATGGCGGGAACAGCGCGGTGGATGACGCAAGCATGTCACCGGACGAAGAACGAGAGCCGCAGCATCCGCCGACCGAACCGATCGGGGACGGACCCGACGGCGGTGCGCCCGATGTCCCGCCGATGACCTTTTCCCTCCTGGGGCGTTTTTTCGCCGTCCCGCTTCTGATCATCGCCGTGATCGTGGGGGGAGCGGTGACGGTGGTGTTGCTGTTCGGCGGACCGGCGGCGCCGCAGGATCGATCCATCGACGAACTGCTTCACGCTTTGGAGACCGAGACGGGGGAGCGCAGCCTGGGGGTGTTGCTGCCGAAGGAGAAGGAGCTCTGGCAGGCGGCGCTGGAGCTGAGCGTCCGGTTGCAGAAAAAAGAGAGCGAGCCGGAGCTGACGCCGGAAAAGTTGAAGGAAGTGACGGAACGGCTTGCCGGGATGGTTCGAGACGGATTGGCGGACCTGGAACGGTTGCCTCCGGTGGAGGAGACGCTGGCGCAGCAGCGGCAGATGCGGGCGAGCCGTCTGGCCTTCCTGATCCGGGCGCTGGGGTGGACGGATCGGGCGGAAGCGGTGCCGGTGCTCACGGACGTGCTGAAGAGCGGGCGGGACTCGCTTGTGCTGGCGGCTTTGCAGTCTCTGGGGCGATTGCATAAGGTATCGGCGGCGCGGGAAAGCTGTGGTCGGGTCGTTTCCGTGATGGAGGCGTCAGGCTCGCCGGAGGTGAAGCTGGTGGCGGCGACGGTGCTGTCGGTGCTGGCGGAGCCGGGTTCGCCGGAAGTGATCGAGGCGCTGAAGCGGGTGCGTTTGTCGGCGGAAGGGGAGGTGGCCTGGTCGGCGTCGCTGGCGCTTGCACGACTGGGCAGCGATGCCGGGAAATCCACGCTGCTGGACTTGCTGGATCGTTCGTTTCTGGAATCGGGCGAGCGCTACCACGTGACGGACGAGCGGGGCGTGACGCATCGGTATCCGATGCCGCCGGCGCGGGTTGAAGAGGTGATGATGGCGGCGATCGACGCGGCCTCGCATCTGGACGACGCCGAGGTGTGGGAGACGATCGAGTCGCTTGCGAAGGACCGTTCGCCGGTGGTGCGGAGCCGGGCCATGAAGGCGTTGAAGCGGCGCGGCGGTCGCGCTGCGGCGAAAGGCAAAGCAGGATGAACGAACGAGACGGGACCGGTCCGAGGCCCGGATCGACCGCGCGGGCGGAGGCCCGCGGCTCGGAGGGGGCGGACGTATTCGAGACGGCGAATCTGCGGGTCGCCGGGAGGTGTAAGTG
>CAZNQN010000227.1:0-4705 GCA_964574925.1 uncultured Phycisphaeraceae bacterium
GCCGTGGCCGTGGTCGGACACCATCAGCACGTCGGCGTCGCGGCGGTCGGCATATTCGAGCAGGGTCGCAAGAGCGCGGTCGGCCTCGGCGAAAGTCTCCTCGACCATCCGGCGGCGGCGCGGGTTGCGGTCCCGCCAGCGGGGGTCGATGTATTTCCAGGTCTTGTGCTGGAGGTTGTCGATGAGCTTGAGGACGACCATCAGCACGTCCCACCCGAAACGGTCGCCGAGGTAGACGGTCATCTCCGCCCCCTGGTGGAAGCTGCGGGCCATGTAGTCGAGGTTCTCGGCGAAAAGGCGGTCGCCGCCGAACGGCCGGCGGCGCCATTTGCTGCGCAGGGTCGGATCGGGCCAGCGTTGCAAGATGTCCTCCCGGACGGAGGAAGGATAGACGAACTCGCAATCCGGGCCGGGCGTTTCGAACCCGCTGACCAGAAACCCGTTGACCGGCACGGGGGGATAGGTCATGGGCACGTTGATGCTGCCGACGCGGAGGCCCGCCTCACCGAGGATCTGCCAGAGATTCCGCACCGAGTCCAAGCAGCGGGTGCTGTTCATCTGCAACGTGTGGGTGAGCGGATCGTATCGCTCGAAGTCGATGATGCCGTGCGTGCCGGGATGCTTGCCGGTCAGGAAGGTGGTCCAGGCGGCCGGGGTGATGGGCGGGACGGTCGAATGAAGGGTGCCCCACGCGCCGTTCTCGACGAGGCGGGCGAGGTGGGGCAGTTTTCCGGCGTCGATGAGCGGCCGGAGGACGTCGAACGTGGCGCCGTCCCATCCGACGATCAGCAGGCGGCGGTTCGTGCGGGTTCGTGGAGTGGAGGTCGGGTCACTCATGGCGTCGAGGTTTGGGAGGACGGCGGCGGGTGCGCACACGACGCCCCCTCCCCGCATTCCGCGATTCCGCGCGGCTGCGACGGTGCGCGGATCGAGAGGGAGTCTACGAGCGGGGCGGGCGGTTTGCAATCGCGCGGTTCCACGACTATATAGGCGCCGTCGTGATCGTTGTTTCCTCCCCCTTTCGGGTCGAGGGAGCGTAGGCGAAAGAAGCGATTCCCCCATGCGGTAAGGATCCGCGATGAAGATCATCCGTCGCCCCACGGTGTATCTGGTCGGACGGCAGACGCTCGACGAGGACGCCTTGCGTCGGTTCCTGGAGGACCACGAGGTTCCCGCGTGGACGACGGACACCGACGTGGCGGCGCAGATGCTGCCGGAGATCGCCGGGCGTGTCTGCTACATGAGCTTCCGCAAACCGCGTCCGGGCGGCAACGAGGGGTACCTGGCGCACATCAAGGAAGTGGGGCACGGCAGCGTGCTGGAACACACCGTCTGGAACTTCATCATCACGGGCGTGTCGCGTTCGTTCACGCACGAGCTGGTGCGGCACCGGGCGGGGTTCGGGTACTCGCAGCTTTCCCAGCGCTACGTGGACGAGTCGGTGGCGGATTTCATCGAGCCGGCGTGCATCGCCGAGGATCCGGAACTGCACGAGGTGTGGAAGGCGGCGGTTACGCAGGCGCAGGAGGCGTACATCAAACTGGTGGAGGGGTTGCAGCGGAAGTTCGGGTCGGTTTCCGACAAGACCTTGCGGCGGAAGATGGCCCGCCAGGCGGCGCGGTCGGTGCTGCCCAACGCGACGGAAACGAAGATTTTCGTCACCGCCAACGCGCGGGCGCTGCGGCATTTCATCGAGCTTCGCTGCAACGAGCACGCGGAGACGGAGATCCGCATCGTCGCGGGCGAGATTCTGAAGATTCTTCAGCGCGAAGCGCCCAACCTGTTCGGGGACTATGAATGGGTGGAGTTACCGGACGGTACGCGGGCGGCGCGGACGCCCTACCGGAAGGTGTGAGCGTTTGCCGGCGACCGGTCGGGGCGAAGGCGGCTGGACACGCGGTGGTCCGGTGCCGCCGCCGATGATACGGCGGGGTTGATACGCGGCGCGAAAGCCGTTACCGAATGCACCCTTCGTCCGCCTTGGGAAGCCGCGCCGGCGGCGTCACGGCGCAAACGGGGACGGGCGGAGGCGCAAGCGCCTCCGCATGAACCTTACGTGCGTGTTCCTTACGCGATCGAGAGGAGATCAGGACGTGCTCGGCATCAAGCAGGACGAATCGTCCCAACCGGAGGGGCAGGACTGGATCGGTCCGGCCCCGTGGATCCAGACGCCGCTGCCCGGACCGCAGGCGCAGCAGTACATCGAGCGGGACCATCGGTACAGCTCGCCGTCGTACACGCGGGATTATCCGCTGGTGGTACGGCGGGCGTTCGGCTCGGTGGTGGAGGACGTGGACGGGAACCGGTTTCTGGACTTCGCGGCCGGCATCGCCGTCTGCTCCACCGGTCACTGTCACCCGAAGGTGGTCGAGGCCATCGAGAAGCAGGCCCGTTCGCTGATCCACATGTGCGGGAGCGATTTCTACTATCCGTCGATGGTGGAGCTGATGGAGCGGCTGGCGTCGCTGATTCCGGAAGACGGTCCGCACCGCGTCTATCTGACCAACAGCGGGGCGGAGGCGGTGGAGGCGGCGATCAAGCTGGCGCGCTATCACACGAAGCGCAAGTGGATCATCGCGTTTCACGGGGCCTTTCACGGGCGGACGATGGGGGCGCTGTCGCTGACGTGCTCGAAGGCGCGGCAGCAGGAACGGTTCGGCCCGCTCATCCCGATGGTGGCGCACGTGCCCTACGGCGATGCGGAGGCGATCGAAGAGGTGCTCTTCCGTTACAAGATGACGCCCGAGGAGGTGGCGGCCGTCTTCGTCGAAGCCCTTCAGGGAGAGGGGGGCTATCACGTGCCGCCGCCGGCGTTTCTCCCCCGCCTGCGGGCGCTGTGCGACAGGCACAAGATTCTGCTGGTCTGCGACGAGATCCAGTCGGGCGCGGGGCGGACGGGGAAATGGTTCGCCTATCAACACGCCGGCATCGTGCCGGATATGACGCTCATGGCGAAGGGAATGGCCAGCGGGATGCCCATCGGGGCGGTGATCGCGCGCGGGAACGTGATGGACTGGGAACCGGGGGCGCAGGGCAGCACGTTCGCGGGCAATCCGCTGTGCTGTGCGGCCGCCGTCGCCACCCTCGACCTGATCGAGAACGGCTTGATGGACAACGCGGCGCGGATCGGGGAGCGGCTCGGCTCGGCGCTGGCGGAGCTGGAGGGGAAACACAAGGTGCTGTCCGGCAGTCGGGGGCTCGGATTGATGCGGGCGGTGGATATCGTCAACAAGCGCACCGGCCGGGGGGACGCCAAGCTCCGCGGCCGGATCGCCCAGGCCGCCTTCGAACGCGGGTTGATCCTGCTCCCCTGCGGGGAACACGCCCTGCGCTTCTGTCCGCCGCTGTGCATCAACGAGACGCAACTCGACGTGGGAGTGAAGATTTTCGACGAGGTCCTGGCCGCCATCGGATAGCGCATCTCACCAGCATGGGAAGCGGGCATCTCCCCGCCGGTTTCGGAAGGAGGACGGACACATCGGGGGGGGCGCAAAGCGCGCGGCTCGGAAGAGGAAAACGAGACACACGATCGCGCGGGGGCGAGTCCGTTTCCACGGCCCCCGTTTTCGCCCGTCGTCGACCGTCAGGGGAAAGGCCCGCCGAACTGGGCGGAGAACAGGGCGTAGTCCAGCAGGTTCACCACGCCGTCGCCGTTGAGGTCGGCGTTTTCGGTGACCGCCAGCACCGCGGGACCGGCCGACACGCTGCCCTGCGGATTGGTGACCAGCACGTCGTAGGTGCCCTCGGTGGCCGCCAGGGGGCGCACCGTCAGCGTGGGCGTGGTGGTGCCGGTATAGTTCGGCCCGTCGGAGATGGGCAGGCCGTTGAAGCGCCACTGGTAGGCGTCGGCGAACGCCGCCGCCACCTCGAAGACGACCGGCGCACCCCCGGCGACCGCCGACGCCGAACGGGGCGGGTCGGTGATCATCGGCGGCATCGGACAGGCGGAGGCGTCGATGATCGGCACGTCTCCATTTATGGCACTGGTGCCTTCGGCGCCGTAGACGATCCCGCTGGCGTGGCGGGCGACGTTGAAAAGGATCCGGTCCACCGAACCCAAAACCGGCGGGTCGGCGGGCAGCCCGTTGAGGTCGAGGACGAGGAACTGATCGGCCGCGACGTAGCCCACGTTGCCCACCACCACCATCTCCCGCGACGAGGGAGCCGTGCTCATCGTCGCCAGCAGCGTCAGGTTCGTCGGGTCGGAGATGTCCACGACGCGGATCTTGTCGCCGGAAACGGCGTAGAGCCGATCGCCCGCGATCGTCAGCGGGGAGGACGCGAAGGCTCCGTTAGGCAGCACATGAGCCGGCAGGGCGGTCAGCTCGTCGAGCAGCACGGGCGAGGCGGGGTCCGTCAGGTCGTACGCCCGCAGGCTGTCGAAGTACGCGTTCTGGTCCGCGTCGAACTCGGGGCGGGAGAGGACATAGGCGATGCGACCGTCGAGGGCGACGCCGGATTGGAAGAAGAGGGGAAGCTGTGCAGCCTGGACCGGATTGCTCGGATCGCTCAGGTTGAACACGACGGGCAAACCTCCCGGAGGGGGCACAGCGACGGCGACGCCGTCGCCGAGGGCTGCATCCGAGAAGCTTTCGGCCCCGAGGTGTGCCGCGATTGCCGGCAGCGAGGGATTGCCGAGGTCGATGACAAAGAGGCCGTCATTTTCGTTCACGACGGCCAGGTGGCCGCGGACCTTGACCTCGGC
>CAZNQN010000228.1:0-4666 GCA_964574925.1 uncultured Phycisphaeraceae bacterium
CCCCACGCCGGCGGCGAAGGCGGGCACGGACGCCACGGCCGAATCCACCAGCCCCTTGCCGCTGAACGCCCGGATCAATCCCTGCGCAAGGACCACGGCCGCCAGGGATCCCAGCGCCGTCGTCACCGCGGCATACGCCAAAGCCCGGCGGGGCGACCGCAAACGGGCTCCGATCAGGGTGGCCACCCCCTTCCCGTTGTCGTTGGCCCCGTTGGCAAATGCCAGCAGCACGGCGGCGAGTACGGCGATCACGGGCGGAATCTCCTCGGTGGTTCCGGGAACCGGCACTGGCAGACCGTGACCGCCCGGCCTGCCTTCCTTGCCAACGCCTGAAGCGCTCGATCTATTCCCGCCGGGCGGCGATCGGAGGCGACGTTATTCGGACGGGAAGACCGTCGGGAGACGGGCGCCCCCGGCCCGGGAACCCGGACAAGTATTCACAGCGGTCCGGCGTTGCCGATAGTTCGTATACATCTGCGGGAAGGGTCGATCAACGGCGGGATCCGTCCCGCTCGATCACCCACGTTGGCAACGGAGAAACGGCACGATGCAACAGGCGACCATGGGCATTCTGGTGGGCGGCGGACCGGCCCCGGGCATCAACGGCGTCATCGGAGCGGCGGCGATCGAGGCCATCAACAACGGCCTTAAAGTCCTCGGCATCTACGACGGGTTCCAGCACCTGGCGAGCGAGGACTTCGCTCCGGCCGTCCACGCGACCGAGCTGCGCATCCGCGAGATGAGCCGCATCCACTTCGACGGCGGCTCCATCCTCCGCACCTCGCGGACGAGCCTGCTGGACCAGGAGAAGCTCAACCACTCGACGGTCGTGGAGCCGGACGCCAGGAAGGTCGCCCGCGTCCTGGACCATCTCGGCGAACTGGGCGTGACGCACCTGCTGACCATCGGCGGGGATGATACGGCGCTGAGCGCCCGCTTCGTGGCGGAAGCATCGCAGAACCGCATCCGCGTCGTCCATGTGCCCAAGACGATCGACAACGACCTGCCGCTGCCCGGCGACGTGCCGACCTTCGGATACACGACGGCCCGCCACATCGGGTCGATGATCGTGGCCAACCTGATGGAAGATTCGCGGACGACGCAGCGATGGTACATCGTGGTGACGATGGGGCGCAACGCCGGTTTCCTCGCGCTGGGCATCGGCAAAAGCGCCGCCGCGACGCTGACGCTGATTCCGGAGGAGTTCCCCCGCACCACCACGCTGGCGCAGATCGCCGACATCCTCGAGGGGGCGATGCTCAAGCGGCGCACGATGGGACGATGCGACGGGGTGGCCGTACTGGCCGAGGGGCTTGCCTACAAGCTGGGCGACCGGGAGGAGCTGTCGCGGCTGCTGGGGCGGGAGGTTCCGGTGGATGCGGCCGGTCATCCCCGGCTCTCCGAAGTCCCCCTCGCCCAGTTGCTCAAGGAAGAGCTCCAGCGCCGGTTCCGCGAGCGCGGCGACAAGGTGACCATCGTGGCCCATACGCTCGGCTACGAGCTTCGCTGCGCCCGCCCGACGACCTCGGACATGGGATACACGCGCGACCTGGGGCACGGCGGCGTACGGCTGCTACTGGATTCCACCCACGAGCTTCCCCCCGGCGTGATGGTGACGTTGCAGGACGGCAACCTCGTGCCGGTCCCCTTCGAATCGATGATCGACCCGCAGACGAACCGCACGCGCATCCGCCAGGTGGACCTGACGAGTTATTCGTACAGCGTGGCGCGGGCGTATATGATCCGGCTGGAACCGCAGGATTTCGAATCGCCGACGATGCTCAACGCGCTGGCGAACGAAGCGAAGATGACCCCGCACGAGTTCCGTTCGCGTTACGAGCCGTCGGTGACGGGTCTGCTGGGCAGCCGCCCGACGCCGGGGCGATCGGCCGCCACCGTCCGGCCACTCAACGGCGTACCCTCCGGGGTGTGCTGAGCCGCGACCGGTCCCGACGTCGATCCGCGGCGCGGAGCCTTGGGAAGGAAGCCCTTTTGATGACGACGATCGCGCTTGCCTGGATGGGACTCGCCGCCGGATGCGGTCCGTCCCTCGATGCGCCCGGCACGCGGATCCTGTACGTTTCGCTGAGCCTGCGCCGCGACTCGCTCGAGCGGGACACGCGCAACGTCGAAGCGCTTCGCTTCGCCCCGCGCCGCGGCATCACGCACGTGATGCTGAAGGTCCCCTCCTGGCAGGAAGTCCCCGACGCCCCCGATCATCCGCTGATCGAGCGGGCATTGCGGATCTGCCGTGACGCGGGGATGGAGGTCATCTGGGCGCGAAACCTGTGGGTGGCGTATCCCAAGCTCGTCCGCGGGCCGCCGGTGCCGGAGGATTGTCACCTCGATGCCTCGTTCTACGCCGCGGCTCTGCGCCGCGTGAAGACGGAGGCGAAACGGCTGGGGGTCTCCGCATCGGCCCTGGACGCCGAGCCGTACGCCTACTCGCCGCAGAAGGCGATCAAGGGCGTGGACGTGCCGACGTCGGTGCTGCGGGCGATGCGGTCGGCGATTGCCGACGCCGTCGCGAAGGAAGGGCAGGTGGATTTCGTCACCCCGACCGCGTCCGGATCGTCCGCCCGCTATCCGTGGGCGGTGCGCGGGTTGGGACGCCGCTGGATCGATCAGAAAACCTATCGGGTGCGGAAACGGGGGAAGCTGCGCAGACTCAGGCCGCCTGTGGGTTTCGAGCCGCACCGCATCGACGTGTGGGCGATCTGGATCGGACGCCACGCGCTGGACTGGGACGATCTCGTCCGTCTCGACTGGAAGGGGCCGGTCTTCATCTACATCGACTCCCGCGAGTTCGCCACCCTGCTGGAACCGTAAAGCGAAAAAGGCCGGCACCAACGACGCCGATCAGGCGGATGCCGGTCGCTTACCGGGCGGGGGATTCGTACTCGGCCACGTGCTCGCCGAGATGGATCAGCAACTCCACCTCCTCGTCGGTCATCTCCACGTCCCGGCGGGACATGACGACGGCGGCGATGTCCAGCACCCGGTTGGGGTCGCCGCGACGGATGCCCTGGTCGGTGACCCAACTGAAGGAAGGCAGATACTTGGGAAGCAGACCGGAAGAGGCCGTCGCCACGCCCAGCCCGATCACCGCGCCGGTGGGGATGGCGGTGTTGATGCCCAGCTTCGCATGATCGGCGATGACGGCGCCGAAGAAGCGCATCCCGGTGTCGATCGGGTGGCCCCCCAGGGGAACGCGAACGGTGCCGTAGGTGTTCTTGAGGTTGGAATTGGTCGTGCCCGCGCCGAAGTTGACCCAGCTTCCGACGATGGCGTGTCCGAGAAAACCGGCGTGCTGTTTGTTGGTGTAGCCGTGCAGGACGCAGCGGCACACCTCGCCGCCGACGCGACAGACGGGTCCGAGGGCCACCCCGTTGTACAGGTGGGCGTGGGGGCGGATCCGCGTGCCGGGGCCGATATAAGCCGGTCCCTCGATGACGGCGTGCGCGCCGATCTGCACGTCGTGGCTGATGAAGATGCATCCGCCGGACGTGTCGAGAACGGCCGTGCGGTGAATCGAGGTCCGCTCGCCCACGTGCAGGCGCTTCGGATCGACGTCGCTGAAGGGAAGATCGATCTCGGATTCGATCGTGGCGTCGGCGGGCCGCCACTGCCGTTCCAGACGTTCGGGCAGATCGGCGATGATGTCCCACGGGTAGCGGATCAACCGTCCTTCCGCGGCGCGGCGGGGCACCGACTCGAGGATCTCGGCCCGCCGTGGCGGATCGAGGAGCACCGGCGCTCGAAGCGAACGGGCGAGCTTCTCATCACAGACGATGTAGGCGATGCCGTCCGGCGTTTCGCCCACGCACGGGGGAGGAGGAAACCCCTCGTGCGCTTCCGGCGTCCATCGACCGTTGACGAGGATGGCACCGGCGCGGATGGGGCGGTTGGCCGGTGCGCCGCATCGCTGGGCGGCCACGGGGGCGTACCATTCCCGCGTCCAGACGCCGCCGAGGGGCAGTCCGGTCCGCTGGGCGATCAGGTCCATCTGGATCTTGCGCCCGACGCGCAGCTCGAAGACGCTCCGCCACCACACCAGCGGGAGCAGGTGAAGGAACCCTTCGTCTTCGAACAGTACGATGGTTTCGCTCATGGACGATCCGGTTTCCGCCGCAGCGAGTCGGGAGACGCACTTCCCGACCGCATACGAAAAAGTTATCGGCAAAGCGAAGACGGAACCGAAAGGCCGTTGTGCCCCCGCGAGGGCGGATCGTCAAGCGAGGCGCACAAAAAGGGGCCCGCATGTGATGCGGACCCGCTGAACGAACGTCCGAAGGTGCAACCGCCGGCTGCCGGTGGAAGCCTATGGACGGAACCCTACATCACTACGTGGGTGGCTTGCGGGCAACCCGGACCGCCGACCTCAAAGGGGGTCGGTACGTCGTATGGCGCCGATTCGATCAAGCCTCCGCAGGGTTCTTGTACCGGTTCAGCCACATGAATGCTCCCTGCCGGACACGGAAGCCACACCTGTCAGACTGCCCAAGTATAGCACACCGCGGCGGCGAAACCAACGAGCGACGCAGTACGATCCCATAAACGACGATCGAACGGCAGACCCGAAAGATCCCGAGGTCTCCGCCCGCCGGGACCCCCGAGCCCGACAGATCCCGCCCGGTCGAATCGCCCGGTGCCCCCGCCGGGCTCG
>CAZNQN010000229.1:0-4661 GCA_964574925.1 uncultured Phycisphaeraceae bacterium
CCGTGAACGTGCCCGGTCAGTTCGACGAGTTTGTGACCGTCCCAGTAATGGTGGCACCGTTTGGTGCACACGTGCACCGACACGGAGGGAGAGACGTGCTTCTCCACCCGCAGCACCCAGTGATGCCCGTCCCAGTAGTGCCCGCAACCCGGTCCGTGGTGATGCCCCCGCAGCACCACCACATGCGAACCGTCCCAGTAATGGTTGGTGCAGGCCCGCGTGCAGACGTGGTCGACGCGGACGTACGTCGGCCGGGCGGGGCGATAGTGGTGTTCATCGTAGTGGAAGGAAAACGAAGCCCCCGAGCACCCCGCCATGCCCAGGATCCCCGCCATCAGGACCGCCGTTCGGTTCCAGCATGCCTTCATCGTATGACCTCCGTGCTGAATCGTTTCCCGCGCATCCGCCGTACCCCCTGATGTCTTCGGGTGGACGCCTGCGGGTATTTCGACCGCTGCGGGCCGTTTTCCCAAGTGGAACCCGCCGAATGCCCCCTGCGCCGCGGGCAAGGCTGCCGGTCGGGTTTTATTTCCCCAGCGCGGTCACGACGGCCTTGACCTCCAGGTAGTTCTGCAACGCGTACTCGCCCATCTCCCGCCCGATGCCGCTCATCTTGTATCCGCCGAAGGGAATGGCCGAATCGAACACGTTGTAGCAGTTGATCCAGACGGTGCCCGCCTTCAGTTCGGCGGCCAGTCGGTTGGCCTTGTTGATGTCGCGGGTCCACACGGCGGCCGCCAGCCCGTACATCGTGTTGTTGCCGCGGCGGACGGCATCCTCCACGTCGTCGAAGGTCATCACCGCCAGCACCGGCCCGAAGATCTCCTCCCGCGCGATGGTCATGTCGTCTTTGACGCCGTCGAAGACCGTCGGTTGTACGAAATATCCCGCCCGGTCGATCTTGTCGCCGCCGGTCAGGCAGCGGGCGCCTTCCTTCTTGCCCGCCTCGATGTAGCCGAGGATTCGGCGGAACTGTTCCTCCGAGACCTGCGGCCCCTGGGTGGTCTGCTCGTCGAAGGGATCGCCGATCCGCTGCTTCTTGGCCATCTCGATGAGGATGTTCAGCACCTGATCGTGGACCTTCGATTCCACCAGCAGGCGCGATCCGGCGCAGCAGCACTGCCCCATGTTGAAGAAGAGGGCGTGATACGCGAACTTCGCCGCCTTCTCCACGTCGGCGTCCGCGAAGATGATGTTGGGGCTTTTGCCGCCCAGCTCCAGCGTGACCCGTTTGAGGTTGGTTTCCGCCGCCGCCTTCATGATCTCCTTGCCGACTTCCGTGCTGCCGGTGAAGGCGACCTTGTCGACGTCGGGGTGGCGGGCAATGGCCGCCCCGGCGGTGGGACCGAAACCCGGCACCACGTTCACCACGCCTTCCGGGAACCCGGCTTCCAGGGCCAGTTCCGCGATGCGCAGGGCGGTCAGCGGCGTCTGTTCGGCCGGCTTGAGCACCACCGTGCACCCGCACGCCAGCGCCGGGGCCCACTTCCACGCCTGCATCAACGCCGGAAAGTTCCACGGGATGATCTGCCCCACCACGCCCACCGGCTCATGTCGGGTGTACGCGAAGAAGGGACCGTTGGCGGGAATCGTCTTGCCGTGGATCTTGTCCGCCCACCCGGCGAAGTAGCGATAGCACGCCACCACGCCCGGAATGTCGATGGTCCGCGAGTCGTTGATGGGCTTGCCGTTGTCGAGCGTTTCCAGAGCGGCCAGTTCATCGGCGTGCGACTCGATCAGATCGGCCAGCCTGTACAACAGCCGCCCCCGCTGCGACGCGCTCATCCGCTTCCACGCTTTCGACTCCAGCGCCTTGCGGGCGGCCTGGACGGCGAGGTCCACGTCTTCCTTGTCGCCCTCGGCCACCCGGCAGATGATGTCGCCGGTGGCGGGATTGATCGTCTCGAACGTCTTGCCCGATACGCTGTCCACCCATCGTCCGCCGATGAGCATCTTCCGATCCGTCACCCTCGGGGGGGCTATGGCGGTCATGATCGTTCCCCTTTCTTCCGACCGGCGTGTCCGGTCCGTGGTTACGTGCGTTTCCGAACCCGATGCACGGGGAGCGTACCGCGCGAGTGGCGGGGGTTCAATGAGGCCTCGTGAATCGCGGTTCGCCGTCGCAGCAGGCAAGGAAGCCGCCAAGCGCCGCGATTCACACGGCATCGCTATTCCGCAGCGGCCAGCTCATGTTCCCCGAACGCTTCGGGCAGGTATTCGAGCAGGTCCATGGCGGTCATGGCATAGCGGCCCAGTTCTTCGGCGGCGAAATCGCCTGCCAGACCGTGCAGGTAGACGCCCAGGATGGCGGCTTCGAACGGCTCCATCCCCTGCCCGATCAGGGCGGCGATCAGACCGGTGAGCACGTCGCCGGTCCCCCCGGTGGCGAGTCCGGCGTTGCCCGTCTGGTTGATGTAGAGGCGCTGTCCATTGGTGACGACGGTCCCGCGCCCTTTCAGGACCACGACGCATCCCCAGGCCTCGACCAACGCGCAGGCGGCGTCGCGGCGGCTTTCGGGCGTGCGTTCGACGGGACGGTCGCAACCGGCGGCCCGCAGCAGACGACGCATCTCTCCGGGATGCGGGGTCAACACGATGCGAGCCGGATCGTCGGCCAGACGCTGCGGAGCGGCTTCCGCCAGACGGTTCAACCCGTCCGCATCCACGACGAGGGGGATCGTCGAACTGGCGATCACCTCCGCGACGACGCCCGGCGACAGGGTATCGCCCAGTCCCGGGCCGAGGGCGACGACGTCGGCGTCGAAATCGTCGATCGTCCGGAGAATCGCGTCCGCCTCGCTCGGCAGCGTGCGCGCCGTCGCGCAGGGGGCGAGCACCGTGGCATGGGCACGGATCGGTTCGGGGAGGAGCATCCGGACCAGACCCGCGCCGCCGCGAAGGGCGGCGTTCGCCGCAAGCGCCGGCGCGCCCACCATCACCGTCTCCGAGCAGCTTCCGCCGAGGACGATCACCCGTCCGGCGTCCCCCTTGTGGGCGTCCTCGGCGCGGAAGGGCAGGGGGGAAATCTCACGGGTCAGGATGACGTCGTGGTCATTCACCGGGCGGATCCTCCTCGAAGGTCCGGTTGATCAAGGCGGCCGCGTAGCCGGCGCCGAAGCCGTTGTCGATGTTGACCACCGTCACCCCCGCGGCGCAACTGTTGAGCATCGCGAGCAGGGCGGCGAGACCCTGAAAACTCGCCCCATATCCGACACTCGTGGGCACGGCGATCACGGGGCAGCGGACCAGTCCGCCCACGACGCTCGGGAGCGCGCCTTCCATGCCCGCGACCACGATGATGACCCGCGCCTGCTGCAACGCCTCCGCATGGGCGAGCAGTCGGTGCAGGCCGGCTACCCCCACGTCGTAGAACACCGTCGTCCGCTGGTCCATGATCTCCGCGGTGACGCGGGCCTCCTCGGCGACGGGCACGTCGCTGGTTCCCGCCGCGGCGATGGCGATGACGCCCTTCGACGGACGCCCTTCCACCTGCCGCAGGGTGATGGTGCGGGCGGCGGGTTCATAACAGGCCTGCGGACAGCGGGCCCGGACGTGTTCGAAGGCTTCCGGATCGGCCCGGGTGGCCAGGACGTTGGCACCCCCGCGGGCGCAGGTTTCGAAAATGTCGGCCACCTGCTCAGGCGTCTTGCCGGCACAGTAGACGACTTCCGGGAACCCGCACCGCAGCGCCCGATGATGGTCCACCTTGGCGCATCCGATGTCCTCGAACGGCAGTTTCCGGAGGGAGGCGACGGCGTCGTCGAGAGAGAGGTCCCCCGATCGGACCCGGGCGAGCAGGGTTCTCAGCGAGTCCTCGGTCATGGGTGCAAAGTGTAGATGGCCCCGCGACGCCGGGCAAACCGAAGCCGGGCCTACGATTCGTGCAGCACCGAACCGGTGGGGTAGGCGTCGAGGTTCAGGTCGGCGGTCTCCCCCGCCTGGAGCAGGTGATAGCCGAGTCCGGCGATCATGGCCGCGTTGTCCGTGCAGTACGCCTTGTCGGCCGCCTGGAAGGTCCAGTTCCGCTCCTGACACGTCTCCGCCAGGGCGGTCCGCAACGCGCGATTGGCCGCCACGCCCCCGCCGAGGATGACGCGCTGCACCCCCGTCCGCTCGACGGCGAGGACGGTCTTGCGCACCAGGACGTCGACGACAGCCTGCTGGAAACTGGCGGCGATGTCGGCGATCTGTTGCGGCGTCAGCGATTCGAGACCGCCGCTCGTCTTGCCGTGTCCGTGCACGTGATAGAGGACGGCTGTCTTGATCCCGGAGAAGGAGAAGTCCAGCGAGTCGGGCGCAAGCATCGTGCGCGGAAAGGCGATGGCGTGCGGGTTTCCCTGCTGCGCCGCCCGTTCCACGCTCGGCCCGCCGGGATAGGGCAAACCGAGAATGCTCGCCACCTTGTCGAACGCCTCTCCCGCGGCGTCGTCCGTGGTCGCTCCCAGACGCCGGATCGACAGGGGATCCTCGATGGAAAAAAGCGACGTGTGTCCGCCGGAGACGATCAGTCCGACGGCCGGCCAAAACGGTTCCGTGTTCCCCAGCGCGGGACTGTAGGCATGGGCACGGATGTGATCGACGGCCAGCAAGGGGACGTTCCACAACCAGCTCAGCGTTTTCGCGGCTGTGACCCCGATGAGCAGCGATCCCACCAGTCCCGG
>CAZNQN010000230.1:0-4661 GCA_964574925.1 uncultured Phycisphaeraceae bacterium
GTGCAACCCCGACCTGTCCGGCCGACACATTGCAACCGGCAGGGACGGTCTGTCGCGCCTCGACGGGTGCGTGTGATCCGCAGGAGGTCTGCGACGGTGCAACCCCGACCTGTCCGGCCGACGTATTGGAGCCTGCCGGGACCGTATGCCGTCCGTCGGCGGACCAGTGTGATGCGGCCGAGGTCTGCGACGGGGTGAGTGGGGCATGTCCGCCGGATGTTCCGCAACCGGACGGAACCGCGTGTGATGACGGCGTGGCGTGCACCAATGCCGTCTGTTCCGGCGGCGTATGCGTCTTCGGCGGACATGCCGGACAAATCACCGTGGATCTCGAGGTGGAAGGCGTCGCCAATCCGGTGACGCGGAACGCGACGTTTATCATCACGACCTGCGGCGGGAACGTCGATACGCGCGTGGTTCCGTTGACGATGGACGGCTTCGGCCAGGATACCCTGACTCTGAGCAACGTGGATGTCAACGCGGAATGGTTAGCCGTTCGGGAGGGGCATACCCTGCGAAAACTGGTGCCGCTGACGTTTACGAACTGTGAAGCGACGGTGGATCTGACGATCACGTCGGAGCTGATCGCGGGCGATTTTCAGACGCCGATCATTCCGCAGGACAATCTTGTGGACATCACGGACTTTTCCATTCTGGCGGCTCGCTTGAACCAACCGGTCGATCCGACCTCGGAGATGGAGGGCGACGTGTCCGCGGACGGGATGCACGGGACGGACGACTTCGCCGCGATCCAGCCCAACTTCTTCGCCGTGGGCGATCCCGTGGACGGGTGTCCGGCTCCGGTGTCGCGGGACTGGACGATCGACCGGCTCGATCCGGGGGCGGTCCGACCGTGGCAGATTCCGCAGCCGCGGTGGCGGGTTTCCGTCGAGGAACTGGGTTTCGACGGCGCCTGGCGGGCGGACCTGACGGGAGACGGGTTCGTGGATCTGGCGGACGTGGAAGCGTTCGCCCGGATGTACGGTCTGCGACTCGACGCCCGGCTTCAGGAGCTGATTGAGCGCGAACGCTCGGTGCGGACAGAAAAGGCGTACGGGCGTTTCCGTCGCTGATTGTGTCGCTGAGCGTGGAGAACCCACGTGAGCCTTTCCGGAGTCGGTGCCCCGGTCGCCTGGGAGGGCGGCGTACGCTGCATCGTGCGGGCTTCAAGCTCTTGGCTCGGAAGACGACGTCGCGCCCGCGGCGACTAGGGTCTCATCGCAGCACGATGGATCCGACGGCGAGAATGGCCATCGTCAGGGCCGTTGCCGTCTTGACCGCACCTCCCAGCGCGAATCCCAGGGCTGCGAAAAGCCCGACGCGCGTTCCGTGTTGAAGGGAACGTCCGAGGCCGATCTCCACCACGGCCGCTCCCAGGAAGCATCCCGCCAGAGCGCCCACCGCGGCACCGAACGCGGTTCCGATGACAGGGACGGGAAGCGAGAAAAGGGCCCCGAACGTCACCATTCCGACGAAGCCGCCGATCAATCCTCCCCAGGCGGCGCGGGGCGATCCTCCTCCTTTGCGCGTGGTTGCGGCCGAGCAGATCAGTTCGAACAACTCACCCGCTGCGGCCAAGCCGGCGAGCACCGTCACCACACCCCAGCCGGGCTCGTTTTCGGGCGCCAGCAGCTTATAGCCGATGCCGCCCGCAAGGATCCACCACGTGCCGGGTAGTCGCAGTGCGGTCATGAAGATACCGACCAGGCACCAGAGACTCAGCAGAATGAGACCGATCGTGTCGGACATGCGCGAGGGTCAGGGTCGAACGCTATCGTTGTGGGCTTGAGGGTGAGCCGCCGCGCGAACGCGATGCAGCCGCCTTGTTTCGACCGCATGGTCGCTGTTGTCGGCGAAGGAGTCACCGTTCTTGCCGGTGGAATTTGTTTCATGTTCCGGGACGATCGTCAAGTCGGATCTGCGCAAAGGGGCGTTCGAGGGCGTCGTCCCGTTTGCCTGACAATCTCAGACAAGCACCGGCTCGACGGCCGCGAGTTCCTTTTCTACACTGGCACCCGTGGCGCCGCGGTCCGAACCCACCCCGGCCCGATCGGGCGGTACGGTTATCCACGCGAAACATCGGCATGAAGAGTCTTTTTTCTTGGAGCGATTGAAGATGGTGCACGAGGAGCGTTTCGGTCTCGGTGTTCGGAGGGTCGAACGAAGTGCCGGTCGGCGTAACGGCCGGACGATGAATGATGGGAGGGCGGTTCGGTGTCTCCTGCGGGCGGCGCCGGTACTGGCTTGCCTCGCGGTGGCGTCGGTCGCTCGGGCCGAGTTTCACACGCCGCTTGCCGTCACCCACGTGACCATCGTGCCCGCACCCGGAGAGCGGATCGAGGACGGTACGATCCTGATGGCCGAGGGTCGCATCGTGGCCGTCGGGCGGAACGTGGACATCCCGCCGGAGGCGGAAACGGTCGACGCCAAGGGCGCGACGGCGTATGCGGGATTCATCGACGCCGCGACGTTTCTGGGCCTGCCCAGTGCCACGGACGACGTGCGCTCGGACGAAGCGCGGATTCGTCTGGAGGACGAACAACCCGACGCCCGCGAAGGTCCGTTCGCGATGACCCGCGGCGCGAACCGCCGCGGCGTCCGACCGCAGTGGCGGGCGATGGATGTGTACACGCCGAGCGAGAAGGACCTCTCGGCCCACCGCAAGGCCGGCTTTACCGCCGCCTTGATCGTCCCGCGGGATTACATCTTCGGCGGAAGCAGCGACCTGATGCTGCTGTCCGATCTTCCGATCCGGCGGGCGGTGCTGGCGACCGACGTTGCCCTGCACGGCTCGTTCACCATCGGCGAAGGGGGTGGATATCCCAGGACGCTGCTGGGGTGGTTCGCGCAGTTCCGGCAGGTGTTGCTCGACGCGCAATGGTATGCACGTCTGCGCCGCTACGAGGAGCGCCATCCTCTTTCCGCCCGTCGTGCTCCGCGTGATCCGGCGCTGGACGCGTTGCAGCCGCTGCTTGCCGGTCGAACGCGGTTTTTCTTTGAAGCCAACAGCGAACGGGAGATCCGGCGGGCCATTCGCCTGGCGGACGAGTTCGACCTCCGGCTGGTTCTCACGGGAGGGCGCGAAGCCTGGAAGGTGGCGGACCTGCTCAAGGAGAAACACATCCCCGTCGTGGTCAGCCTGAAATTCGACGAGGAGCCGGAGTTCGGCAGGAAGAAAGATCGGCGCAAACGCGGAGCCTCCGCCTCGAAAAAGGACAAACCGGACGAAGCAGCGGGTTCGGAGAACGAGCCCGGCCGGTCGGAACCGGAGCAGGAAAAAAAGAAAGGTGAGAAAAAGAGCAGGAAAAAGCTCTACGAGCCGACCAAGGTGCGGCGCGAACGGCGGCGACTGTGGGAGGAACAGGTCGCCAATCTGATCCGCCTGCACGAAGCCGGCATTCCCGTCGCGTTGCGGACGCGGGATCTCAAAAAGCCGTCCGAACTGTGGGACAACCTGCGGAAGGTGATCGAGCGCGGCCTGCCGGAGTCGGCGGCGCTGGCGGCGGTCACGACCGGGCCGGCGGAACTGTTCGGCATGGCGGACCGGCTCGGCACGCTTCGTCCCGGCGCGCTCGCCAACGTTACCCTCCTGGGCGGGCCGCTCGCGGGCGAGAAAACGAAGGTGAAAATGGTTTTCATCGAAGGCAAGCGGTTCGAAATCGAGAAGGAGAAGGACAAACCCGGCAAGAAATCGAAACCGCGGGATCGCGAAAAGCAACGCGGTCGGGAAGGGAGCGGAACGTCATCGCTCGCATCGGAAGATGAGCCAGAAGAGGGTGCGCCGACATTCGAGACGGAGATCAAGGCCGACCGCATTCCGAAAACGCACACGGGCGGCAACGTCCTGATCGAACATGCCACGATCCTTCCGGTGACCGCACCGACGCTGACGGATGCCTCGCTTCTGATTCTGGACGGGAAGATCCGCGCGATCGGCCGGGACATCGAAGCGCCGCCGAACGTCACCCGCATCGACGCCACCGGACGTTTCGTCATTCCCGGTTTCGTCGACGCCCATTCCCATCTGGGCCTGGACGCCGTCAACGAATGGCCGCTCGCCATCAGCGCCGAGGTGCGCATCGCGGACGTCATCAACCCGACCAGCGTGGCCATCTATCGCGCGGTGGCGGGGGGGACGACCACGCACCACACGATGCACGGGTCGGCCAACCCGATCGGCGGACAGAACGCCATCTGGAAGCTCAAGTACGGTCGACCGCTGGAGGAGATGCTCATTCCCGACGCGCCGCCGACGATCAAGTTCGCCCTGGGGGAGAACGTGACGCGGGCCAACTCGCCTCGCGAGCGGCGCATCACCCGTTTTCCCAATTCGCGGATGGGGGTCGAAGCCGTGATCCGCATGGCGTTCGAGGCCGCCCGGCAGTATCAGCGTGAATGGGACGAGTATCGACGCCGATCGGCGAACGGGGAGGACGTCCCGCCGCCGCGCAGCGATCTTCGCCTGGAAGCGCTGGCGAAGATTCTGAAAGGGGAACTTACGGTTCACGCTCACTGCTACCGCAGCGACGAGATCCTCCGTCTGTTGAGGGTGGCGGAGGACTACGGCTTCCGCATCGGAACGCTCCAGCACGTCCTCGAAGGGTATCGCATCGCGCCGGAGATCGCCCGTCACGGATGCGGGGCGTCCACCTTCTCGAACT
>CAZNQN010000231.1:0-4648 GCA_964574925.1 uncultured Phycisphaeraceae bacterium
GTGGACATCTGCGCCCACGGCGGCGTCCGGGTGATGGAACGGATCCTCCGTGCGCTTCAACGGGCGGGAGCCGAGGTGGTTCCGAGCACCGAGATCGACACGCCTCTCTGGCCCGCGACCGATCGAATCGAATGGGAGGCCGACCAGGCCCTCGTCGTCGCCAAAACCGAACGGGCAGTCCGCTTCCTCGTCTGGCAGCGCGCCAATCTGCCGCGACATCTGCGCGAGCTGGCCCGCCTCTGCGAACGCGACCCGCCGGCTGCCGGCGTCGAATTCGATCGTCTGATCGCAGCCTATCTTCCCGCCCGCGCGTTGATCGACGGGGTGACGGTGGTGCTGTTCGGACCGCCCAACGCGGGAAAATCGACGCTGTTCAACCACCTCGCCGGCCGAACAGCCGCAATCGTTTCTCCACACCCCGGAACGACGCGAGACTGGGTTGAAGTGGAGGTAGACCTTCTCGGTCTCCCGGTCCGCCTGATCGATACGGCCGGTATCCGTGAGGCGGCCGACGCGCTCGAGGCCCGCGCGGTGGATGCCGGCAAGCGCATGTTGACAACTGCTACCCTGCGGGTGCTCCTTCTGGACGGCTCCGTCCCGCCGCCGCAAGAAGCGGCTCACCTGCCGGTCGTTCCCGACCTCGTCCTGATCACCAAGGCCGACCTTCCGCCGACCTGGAATCCGCGTGAGGTGCTTCCCGCCGGCACCGATCCGCTGCTCATCTCGGCTCGTACCGGTCAGGGTGTCGATGACCTGGCGGAAGCCCTCCTTCACGAGGTCGGGGTTTCGCCCTCTCCGAAGTTCGAGCCCGCCCCGTTCACGCCTCGTCAACGCGAGGTGCTCGAACGCGCAAAGGCCGCGCTCGGGCTCGATCCCCACCGGGCTGCGGACCTGCTCCTCCGAAACGGCGTGGGCGAACAAATCACAGAATGACGGGATGCCGATAGACAGGGGTCCGAAAAAAGCGGGCCTGGGGATGCGCAGAATCTGCCGGTTGTGCGGAAGGGCGGGTTTCCGGGTTGATTGTGCCGATCGGCGTGCCTAGAGTTTGAAATGTTCCGTGTTACAGGTCATCACGGGTTGCGGGAGCGAGCCCGGGGCGGCTTATCGGAAGCCCGCATGTCGGCGATGGATGATTCTCAACTAGGACGGCTGGTCGTAGAGCGAAAGCTCTGCACCCCCAACGAGCTGGAACTCGTCAAGGCGGAAAAGAAGGCGCTGGCCGCCAAGGGAGACAGCACCTCGCTGGGGGAACTGCTCGTCCGCGCCGGGTACGTGACCCATTCGCAGCTCAAGCGTCTTCAACAGTCGCTGGACGAGGACTCCATGTATCGTCCCGCCCAGCAGATCCCCGGGTTCCAGATCATCAGCAAGATCGGACAGGGGGCGATGGCGGTGGTGTTCAAGGCCAAGCAGCTCAGCCTCGACCGCATCGTCGCCATCAAGGTCCTTCCCAAGCGGCTCAGCGAAAACCCGGAGTTCGTGGAGCGGTTCTACCGCGAGGGACGGGCGGCTGCCCGCCTCAACCATCCCCACATCGTCCAGGCCTACGACGTCGGCGAATCGGGCGGGTACCACTACTTCGTCATGGAGTACATCGACGGGCAGACGGTCTATGACCTGATCCAGGACGGCAAGCGGCTGGACGAGGCGCATGCCATCCGTCTGGTCCTCCAGACGGCCAAAGCGCTCGAGCACGCCCACGCGCAGGGACTCGTCCACCGCGACGTCAAGCCCAAGAACCTGATGCTCACGAAGAACGGCGACATCAAGCTGGCCGATATGGGACTCGCCCGCGAGATCAGCGATTACGTCACCGCCACGCAGGAAGCGGGACGGGCCTACGGAACGCCCTATTACATCAGCCCCGAGCAGATCCGCGGCGAGATCAACATCGATGCCCGCGCCGACATCTACGGGCTGGGGGCTACGTTCTACCACATGGTCACGGGGCGGGTGCCGTTCGACGGGCCGTCCCCCTCGGCCGTGATGCACAAGCACCTCAAGGAACCCCTTACCCCCCCCGACCACATCAACCACGCCCTCTCCTCCGGCGTGGGAGAGATCATCGAGGTGATGATGGCCAAGGATCCCAACGATCGATACGCCTCAATGACCGAGGTGATCGCCGACCTGGAATCGGTGGCCAACGGCGAACCGCCCTTCATCGCCCGCCAGAAGTATGACGAGAAACTGCTGGAGAACCTGGCCAACGGGGAACGCGTTGCGGAGTCCAAGGAGCACGTGCCCGGGCACACGGCGCGGGTCTCCGCGCACTGGGTGCTTGCGCTGGGGGTGTTGCTGGCGATATCGGTGCTGTGCAACCTGATCCTGCTGTTCCGAACGTAACGGCTGGGGTTCTTCTCGACAGCGTCCACGCGCCCATTCCTTCGCTCCCTCCCCTGCGTGTGAGAATCCGTGCACGGGCGTTTCTCGAACATTTCTCGAAATCGTGATCCGGTCCATTGTGTGCCGATGCGGATGACATGCTGCTGCATCGCGCAGGCTGAAGCCTGCGGTTCGGGGCGCAAGAACCACGAATGCACTCTCGTACCGTGCAAGTTTCAATCCAGATCGAAGAGACGATTGTCGTCGTGTTCGCCGAACCATCCGATGTGGTAGCGGCCCGGGTCGCCTTCGTAGAACGGTCCTTTCCAGGTGAAGGTCATGGTCTGGGCGTCGATGTGACCGTCGCACCAGCCGACCTCGGCCCGCCCGCGATGGCGAAAATGAATCGACGGCGTAGCGCGGGAGGTCGGGTAGGAAGGATGGAAGCGCGGCTCGGCGAAGCCGTATTCGATCAGACCGCCGGCGACGAACGCGCTGTCGGTGAACATGACCGTCCGCTGCGGGCGGGCGACCCAGCGCACGGCCGCCCCCGTGCGGTCGTTCGTGGTAACGCAGGAGCCGTCCGCACCGCACGAAAGCTGCACGCCGAGGTAGCGGTTGTTGTAGCCGTACCCGCCGCTGCCGCGCTCGAAGCCGCCGGTCGGAGACGTGATTTCCTTGACGGGAAAGCTTGGGCACTGTCGCACTTGTGCATCCGGGCCCAGGTATGGGGCAAGCGGTCCGCGAGCGGGATCGAACGGTTCGTCGATCCGATCGCGGACGCCGTGCCAGCGGTGGAGGTTTTCGAGGAAGTCGGCCGCCCCCGGCACGTAGTAGCCACCGTTTTCCGTGGCGTACAGATCGTTGGCGATCAACAGTTGCCGCAGGTTGGAGCGGCACACGGTTTCTCTCGTCTGGGCGCGGGCGGCGGCGAGGCCGGGCAGCAAAAGGCCCACCAGCAGGGCGACGATGCCTCCTACGACGAGAAGTTCCACGATGGTAAAGGCAGGGCGGAGCTGGAGAACATCGTTCGGAACCGTGGCCGGGTCGATTGCCTGACGGAAGTCGGCGGCATCCCGGGACGTCGCGCGGGCTGAAGCCCGCGGCTCGGAACACAAGGACTCGGAACACAGGAACACGAAACGGCGTGGTGTCGAGGCCGGTCCCGCCGCGCACTTCGGCGGAACCGACCCTCGACACCGCCCGCCCTGTCCCCTCGGGAAAGCACCACCCACAGCGGGCCTCATACCGGCGATCTCCAACCTGCTCATCTCGGTCCGGTCATCCGATTCAGCATCCTCCGCACGTCGTCCAGGGCGACCACGGCATCCGCCACGCGGCAGTCGAACGCCCCGCAAGCGTCTCCGCCCGAAACGAACGTCCCGAAACAACGCTGCATTCCGGCCACGTCCGTCAGGTCGATATCCTGATCGCCGTCGCCGTCGCCGCAGGGATCGGGGCGCACGTCCGCCACGGCGTCGATCTCCGCCGACTTCTCGCCCAGACCGAATCCCGCATCGACGACGTAGACGGCCGTGGTCAGGCGGATGAAATCGAACCCGGTCAGCCCGGCCGGTTCGCCCGTTCGCGGATCGACCGCCCAGGCGATGTCGAAGGCGTCCCCGCCGCCGGCGCCGGGCGTGATACCGACGGTGAAAGGATCGTCGGGCACGGTGTAGAACTCCTCCGGCGGCATGTCGGGATCGTCCACGACGCCGTCCGCGTCCAGGTCGCCGAGCAACAGCGTGGGCGAGTAATCGGCGTACCCGAAGATGCCTTCCCGCCCCCGGTCCGGACTCGGATTGAGCACCACCGGTGAACCGAACAGTTCCACCGGCAACGCATAGGCCTGCGTCGTCCACAGGCCGATCCGACCGGACGGAATCCAGGACGAAAACGGCGGCGGGTAGGTGTCGTCGTCCGTGTCGTCGTCCCAGGTGGCGACCAGCCGGTGTGCGGCCGGATCGGCGAGGTGGGACCCGCGGATCAGATACCACGGCTCCTCCTCGTCGGGCCGACCGTTGCCGTTGAGATCGCGGGCGATCTCGATGGTGGCACACTCGGCCCAGTGACGATTCGGATCGGGCAGACCGCCCGCGCCGACGGCCCAGAAGGCATTGCCGAACACCACCGCGTCCAGACCGAACGGGTTGAGCGGATCGTCCTCCACCGTGTGATCGAAGGCGAGCACCAGGGTCCCGCCGAACCCGCCCAGCGTGACCACCGACGAGTTGTCCGCCGCATCCGTTCCGCCTCCCTGCGGCGGTCCGAGCGCCCGGCGCGGATCGTTGAAGCGGGGATCGTTGACGAACTGTCCCGG
>CAZNQN010000232.1:0-628 GCA_964574925.1 uncultured Phycisphaeraceae bacterium
GACCATGGAACGGATCGGCGTGGACGTACCGCGATCGGTCCCGGTGCGTTCCTGGACGGAGGCGAAACGGGCCCTGGAAACGGTGGGGCTGCCCTGCTGCATCCGGCCGGCGTACACGCTGGGCGGTGAAGGGGGCGGCTTCGCCCGCACGCGGGAGGCGTTCGAGGAGATCGTGCGACGCGGACTCGCCCGCTCCCGCGCCGGCGAGGTGCTCATCGAAGAAAGCCTGCTGGGCTGGAAGGAATTCGAGCTGGAGGTGATGCGCGACGCGAACGACAACGCCGTCATCATCTGCTCGATCGAAAACCTCGACCCGATGGGCGTGCACACGGGCGACTCGATCACCGTGGCGCCGGCCATGACGCTTTCCGACCGTGAATACCAGAAGATGCGCGACAGCGCGCTGTCCATCATCCGCGCCATCGGCGTCGAGACCGGCGGTTGCAACATCCAGTTCGCCGTCGAACCGAAGACGGGGCGGCAGGTCGCCATCGAGATGAACCCGCGCGTCTCGCGCTCCTCGGCGCTGGCGAGCAAGGCGACGGGGTATCCCATCGCGCGGATCGCGGCCAAGCTGGCGGTCGGCTATACGCTGGACGAGCTGACCAACGACATCACGGGTACCACA
>CAZNQN010000232.1:638-1804 GCA_964574925.1 uncultured Phycisphaeraceae bacterium
CCGCGAGCTTCGAACCCGTCCTCGACTACGTGGTCGTCAAGATGCCGCGCTGGAACTTCGAGAAGTTCCCCGACACGGATGAGACGCTGACCACGCAGATGAAGTCGGTGGGGGAGGCGATGGCCATCGGTCGGACGTTCAAGGAAGCCCTCCAGAAATGCATCCGCTCGATGGAGATCCAGCGCAGCGGGTTCGGACTGGACCGCAACGACGTGTCGCTCTCCCGCGACCGCCGGCGGATGGACGGCGGTCCCGTCGCGGAAGCGGTGCCGCGGCGTCCGGTGCGGATCGGCGGAACGCGGGCGGCGGAAGCGCCGCCCGATACCGACGAGGAACACGCCCGCGACTGGCCCATCCCCGAACGGGTGCTGGAAGACAAGCTCGGCACCCCCTGCCAGGGACGCCTCTACTACATCCGCTATGCCCTCAAGATGGGCTGGAGCGTCGAACGGATCCACAAGTTGAGCGGCATCGATCCGTGGTTCCTGGACCAGATGAAAGAGCTCGTCGATGAGGAGAACGAACTGGCGCGCGTCTGCGAATGGGAGACCGGGAAACCGGCGGATGCCGTCGCGGCACTTGCCGATCCGCTTGGGCGGGCGAAGCGGCGGGGCTACAGCGATGTGCAACTGGCGCTCGCCGGGCGACACCGGACGGAAGAGATCGCCCGCGTGGCCGAGCGGCGACGAGTCCGGCCCGTCTACAAGCTGGTGGACACGTGTGCGGCCGAGTTCGAGGCCCGTACGCCCTACTACTACTCCACCTACGAAGCCGGGATCCTCCGCACGAACGGAAAGACGGTCCTTTCGCTCGACGACGAGATCCGCGTCTCGGACAGGCCGAAGGTCGTCATCCTCGGCGGGGGGCCCAACCGCATCGGTCAGGGGATCGAGTTCGACTACTGCTGCTGTCACGCCTCGTTCGCGGCGCGCGAGGCCGGCTACGAATCGGTGATGATCAACTCCAACCCGGAGACGGTCAGCACCGATTTCGACACCTCCGACATGCTCTTCTTCGAACCGCTCACGCATGAACACGTGCTCCACATCATCGAGCGGCTCGACACCGGCCCGCTCGAGAACGGCGAGCCGCCCGCGCGGAACGGCGGCACCCGCGGGCGGGTGCGGGGGGTGATCGTCCAGTTCGGCGGGCAGACGCCGCTCAAC
>CAZNQN010000232.1:1814-4047 GCA_964574925.1 uncultured Phycisphaeraceae bacterium
ACCTCGCCCAGGGATTGAAGGACGCCGGCGTGCCGATCCTGGGCACCCAGCCGGAGATGATCCACCTCGCCGAGGACCGCGACGAGTTCCAGAAGATCCTCCGCGAGCTTTCCCTGCTGCAACCGCCGCACGGCATCGCCCGCAGCACCGAGGAGGCGCACGCGGTGGCGCGGCGGATCGGGTACCCCGTCCTGGTGCGTCCCAGCTACGTGCTCGGCGGACGGGGGATGCGCGTCTGCAACAACGACGACGACCTCGATGGTTTCCTGGACGAAGCCCTGGGAGCGAGCGACCGACGCGGCGGCGGCGACAACCCGGTGCTGATCGATAAGTTCCTGGCTGACGCCATCGAGGTGGACGTGGACGCCGTCGCCGACTTCGGGCGGGACGGCGGCGACCGCGACGGGACGTGCATGGTCGCGGGCATCCTGGAGCACATCGAGGAGGCGGGCATCCACAGCGGGGACAGCACCTGCGTGCTGCCGCCCTTTTCCCTCGGGCGGATGGTGATCGAGGAGCTGTTCCACTCGACGAAGCGGCTGGCACGGCGGCTGAACGTCTGCGGCGCGATCAACGTGCAGTACGCCATTCTCAACCGCACCGTCTACGTGCTGGAGGTCAACCCGCGGGCGTCGCGGACGCTGCCGTTCATCTCCAAAGCCACCGGCGTGCCCTGGGCACGGATCGCCACCCGCGTGATGCTCGGGGAACCGCTGGCGAAGGTGCTGGCGGAACACGGCGTTGCGGAAACGCCCTGGCCGAAACACACGGCCGTCAAGGCGCCGGTCTTCCCCTTCGACCGCTTTCCCGGCGTGGACGTGATCCTCGGTCCGGAGATGCGCAGCACGGGGGAGGTGATGGCCATCGCTCCCACCTTCGGACAGGCGTTCGCCAAGGCGCAGATCGCCACCGGTTTTTCCCTGCCGACCTCCGGCAACGCCCTGGTCAGCGTCAACGATCCCGACAAGCCGCGCATCGTCTCCATCGCCCGCGACCTGTATGACCTGGGGTTCACGCTCTATTCGACGGTGGGGACGCGGCGGGTGCTGGCCGAGGCGGGCATCCCCGCCACGCTGGTCTCCAAACAATCCGACACCCGCGAGGCGCCCTTCTTGCTCGATCTGATCCTCGACGGGACGCTCGATCTGCTGATCAACACGCCGATCCACACCGGGCCGGCGTCGGCGGAAGGTCGCTGGCGGGCGGCGGCCGCCGTCCGTCGCGTGCCCCTGATCACCACCCTCGCCGGAGCGCGGGCGGCGGTGGCGGCCATCAAGTCGCTGAGCCGGTCCGAGGACGGACGCGACCCGCTCCCCCTCGAAGCCCGCCCGCTTCAGGATTACTTCGCCTCCGCACGGGCGTCCGTGCCCGAACGGGTTTCCTGATCCCTCGCCTCGCCGCCCACGGGTTCCCAGCACTGCCAACGCGGAATGTCGGTTTTTGTCGGGCGCTGCAACCGGACGGGGCGGGGCGGGTTGACTTTCTACGACAGTTGTAGTAGGATTCCTCCGACGGATGTAGGAGGAAGGAGACAAGCGGAAGAGCGTCCATGCCCCCCCGCGGATACGATCTGGGCAACGCCGAGGTGGAAGTGCTCCGGGCCTTGTGGGACCGGGGGCCTTCCACCGTCCGCGACGTCCTCACCTGTCTGCACGAGCGGGGGCGGCGGGTGGCGTATACCACCGTCCAGACCCTGCTGACCCGCCTGGAACAGAAGGGGTACGTGCACAGCGACAAATCCGACTTCGCCTACGTCTATCGGGCGAAACTGACCCGCAACCGATTGATGCGGTCGAGGTTGAAAGAACTGGTGGCGTTGCTGTGCGACGGGACGGCCGGTCCGCTCGCGTTGCAACTGATCCGCAGCGAGCAGTTCACGGCCGAGGAGATCCAGGCCCTTCAGGACCTCATCGACCGGCTCGACGCCGACGAAGCGCGGCGGGGCGCCAAGAAAGACCCCGGAGGGAAAGGACGAAAGCGGGCATGAGTGAAGCGTCGTCACTCCTTCTGAATGCGTTCTGGCGGCACGGGCTGGCGGTACTTCCGCCGGCGCTGCTGTTCGCGGCCCTTTCCCGATGGCTGCCCCTGCGACCGGCGACCCGGCACCTCACCTGGGCGGGCATGCTCGCGTGGTTGCTGGCGGCGCCGCTGCTGCCGGAACCGCCCGCACGTCTCTTCCCCCCCGCCGGAGACGATTCCGCCGTTGCGAATCTCCAGGCGAACGGTTTTCTCC
>CAZNQN010000232.1:4057-4641 GCA_964574925.1 uncultured Phycisphaeraceae bacterium
TCTCTTCCCCTCCGCCGGAGACGATTCCGCCGCCGCCGCGAATGTCCAGGCGAACGGTTTTCTCCAGGAAGAAGAACGCGAACCAAGGGGCGATCGTCAGGAAGCGGTCGCTGACATGAGCCGCGACGATGAGGGGGCGGTCTCCCTGGAGGCACGCGACCCCGTAAATGGCGTGTTCCGGGCGGCGGGCCGCTCCCGACCGGCGACCGGATGGACGCAGGGAGAACAAGCGGATACCGGCGGGAATCCCCCCGTCGATCCGACCATCGTGTTCGCGGGGTCGCGGTCGCCCTCTCGGCTCGCCCGGGCGACCGACCCCGTCGAACCGTTCCACCCCCTTGCGGACGACCCGGCATCGAATCCGTCCGCCCCTCCCGAACCGAAGACGCACGAAAACAGTCGCCACCTTGCGGCATCGGATTCGACCCGGCGGGGCGTCTTACCGGCCGACCACCCTTCCGATGAGGACATTGCGTTCCCGTCGCAGGACCTCTCCGCCCCGGGTTCGACGGTCGAGGTCGGTACGGAAGCGGCGAATATCCCGGACGCGGGGGCGAAAAAAGGTACGTGGAATCGCTTCTTGA
>CAZNQN010000233.1:0-4628 GCA_964574925.1 uncultured Phycisphaeraceae bacterium
GCGATAGGGCGTGCGGAGCAGGAGACGGATCTCCTCCTCCAGGTTCATATGTTCAGCTGCGATCAGGAACTGCTCATCGGTGATGCGATTGAAGTTCACTTCGTTTCGGGGACGGCGGGCGGGTTGGGAGGGGGCGGTCTGTTTTTCCGTCAGTGTGGCCGGCATCTGCTTGAACTCCTTCGCATGTCTGGATACCCGTACGGGAAAAAACGGCAAAACCGATGGAATGTATCGGCAAGTCCTCCGGCCGGGGTAAGTGCGGGGAGAGGCCTCTTCGGCGCCGTCGGCGGGCGGACCCGTTCGAGGTCCGAAAAACAAAACGCGGGTCGGCGCGGGAAGCTCGCGCCGGTTGCGTCCAAACCATCAGGGATATCCCGTCGATAAAGAGGCAAGCAGTGGATTCGGGCCGCGAACATGATTTGGATGACCGCCGATAAGCCAGGCTGGCGAGACCCTGCCGCGCACGCGGGGGCCGATGCGCACATGCGGAAGCTGATGCATCTGCTGGGCATGCGCATCCCCTACCTGCGCAATCGCACGGAGCGACTCGAACGCAGCGCCAAGGTGTACGCCGCCGCCTTCCGGATGCCCCCCGACGAAGCCTATGCCCTCTCGCTGGCCGCCCGTTTTCACGACGTGGGACTGCTCGGTGTGCCCGATGCCATTCTGCTCAAGCCGTCGCCGCTGACGGAGGAGGAACGCAAGGCGTTCGACTACCATGCCGACGTGGGGGGCCGCCTGATCGCCAGCATCTTCCCCGGGTTCCCGGATGCGGCCGAGGGCATCTGGTGGCACCACGAACGCTACGACGGCAAGGGACCGCACGGGATGAAGGCGGAGGAGATCCCGCTGATCGCTGCCATCGTCGGGTTTCTCCAGGCGGTGGAGGCGATGGCGAACGGTCGCCCGTTCCGGCAGGCCATGTCGCTGCCGGAGATCCGCGAAGAGGTGCGTCGCAACAAGGGCGTCCAGTTCGCCCCTCACGTGGTCGACGTCTTCGAGCACCAGGCGAAGAACCTCTACACCCTCCTCGTCTCGCAGACTGCTTCCCCGTTTTCGTCTCGCCCGGCCGGCGGCTCGTCGCCTTCGGGTTCACCGGCCCCGTCCGAGGCGACCCGATCCGCGTCGGAAGGTTCGTCCGCGCCCGCCAGGGCCCCTGTCTCGCAGCCGATCAGCGACATCGACGATCTGCAACCGGTCATCACCAAGAAGGAACTGGTCCGGCTGGTGACGGAGGGGTTGAAGCTTCGTCCGCTGTCGGGAACGGCCCAGCTCGTCCTGAGCACCACCGCCAACGCCCAGTGCACGGTGGAGGACGTGGCCCAGGCGGTGGAAACGGACCAGGCGCTTTCGCTGCGGCTGCTGAAACTCGCCAACTCCACCGCGTACGCCCGCGGGCGGCCGGTGGACACCGTCCTGGAAGCCGTCAAACGGATCGGCAACACGGAAGTGCGGAACATCGTGCTGGCGATTTCCATGCTCGACCGCTTCCACGGGCGGATCGCCCGCTACATCGACCCGTGGCTCTTCTGGGAGCACGCCATCGCCTCCGGCTGGCTGGCGCGCTCGCTCGCCCACAGCAGCGGACAGGCGCGCGACGAGGAAGGATCCTACTTCCTGTGGGGGGTGCTCCATGACGTGGGACGGTTGCTGTTCCTCGATTCCGTCCCCGATCAATACGCCGAGGTCTACGAGGCGGCCGAGAAGCGACGGTTGCCGCTCGAACAGGTCGAAACGCGGATGCTGCTGATGGACCACGGCTCGGTGCTGGCGCGGGCGATGGAACACTGGAACTTCCCCCAGGAACTCATCACCCCCGTGGTCAACCATCACGAGCCGCTGCACAAGATGAGACGGCTCGGCCCCAAGTTCGTGCAGCCGGCGGCGTTCATCGCGCTGGCCGACCGGCTGGCGCACGCGCTGATGATCGGATGCAGCGGCAACGATGCGCTGTACCCGCTGGAGGATCTCGCCGATCTGGCAGGCGCGACGCGGGATGCCCTGCTGGAAGCCGTCAAACAGGCGTATGACCAGACGCGCACGTTGAAGATGACTCTGCTGGCGCGGACGCATACCGACGCCTGGCCGGACTTCTGCGAACAGACGCGCCAGCGGCTCTCCCGTCCCGTTCGCGCTGTTCATGCCGCCATGCGTCCCGAATGGAACCCCTTCGCCCTGTTCTTCGGACGACTCCGCGGGAAAAACGTCGATATCGCGCCCAACCTGGGCGTGATCTATCTCTACGACACGCGGGATCAGCCGACGGTTCTGTCGGCGTACGAGAAGGCGGAGCGCCGCGCCGGCGTGGAGAATCTGCCCGTGTTGATCGTCCACACCAAGGGCAAGGTCAACGGGGACGATGCCTGGATCCGCGCCCGGACAAGTGTCATCCTGCGGACGCCGGTTCGCGTGGGCGCCCTGCTCGCGGCGGTGGAAGACCTACTCGGCCGCACAACCGCCGTCACAGCGCAACCCGTCCCGGTCTGATCGCCGCCACAGCGTGCGTCCCTTCCGCGTTTTCCACAACTCGGCCCCCGTCTTTTCTTCTCCGGATGCGGGTGGCGTCCCGCTGCATCGCACAGGCTCCAAGCCTGCGGTCCGGAACACAAACAAGACACGCGCGATCGAAACACCCGCCCGTCAAAGAGACGGCGGTCCCCCTCCCCCGATTCGTTGCAGATCGAATTCGTCGAGCGTATGGACCGTGTGGTGCGGCTGCCCGCCGGGGGGAGGAGGAAGGTGAGTGTAGAATCCGTCGGGACGGCGAAGGTGGACGGTGGTCCAGCCGAGGGCGTTGGGGGCGAGGAAATCCTTGGCGGCGTTGTCGGCCACATAGATGCAGCGATCCGGTGACAGGCCGAGACGATCGCTCATCTCTCGAAAGGCACTCGGATCGGGTTTGCGGGCGTGCGGGCCGAGCTCGTCGGTCACGATGATCTCGTCGAGTCGATCGCGCAGACCCAGGGCGTCGATCTTGTTCCACTGGGCGAGCGGTCTTCCGTCGGTGATCAGGCCGAGTCGGCACGCCGGTCGGAGCCGAGTCAGCGCGGCATCGGCGTCGGCGCAGAGCGTGATCGCGGGACGGTGGGCGCGATACACCTCGATCATGCGGGCGAGCAGGTCGTCGCACGCCCCGAGGCCGCGACGTTTCAGCACCGTCTGGAACACCTCGCCGCGCCGGTCGCTCTCGAACAGGGACGTCATCTCCGCGAGGACGTCTGCGGGGTCACCGATTACATCAGCCATTGCCTCGGCGACGGCCGAAAAACCGCTGCGCACGTAGGCCCGCTCCGGGTAGAGGGTGTCATCGAGGTCGAACACGACGGCGAGGGGTGCGTTCATGGCGTCTTGCGGGGCAGTCGCGGAAGGAAGACGGAATCGTCGAAGCGGAGCATGGTCATGCCGTCGCGGTAGCCGTCGGGGTCGATACGCGGCGTGCGTCCGATCAGCTCGGCGAGGATCCAGCGGGGGAAGTCGGCGCCTGCGCGGATCGCCAGCGGCACGCCGCCGCCGAAACGCGGGTTGATCTCGATGACGCGCACGCGGCGGTCGGCGGTGACCATGCACTGAACGGTGAGCAGACCGCGACCGTCCTCAAGGGCGTCGGCCACCCGGTAGCCCGCTTCGATGACGGACGGATCCTTCACCACGGTCGCCTTGCTGACCTCCCCGCCGCGGACTTCGATGCGCCGGCGGGGCACGACGCAGCGAGGCGCGCCGTCGAACCCGGTGTACACGTCCAGGGTGTGTTCCGTGCCCGGCACGTATTCCTGAAGGATGGGATCGCGGACGCGACGGGTGAGCGCCTCCAGCTCCCGCCGGTTGCGGATGACGAAGTTGCCGACGGCGGCGCTGCCGAAGCGGGGTTTGAGAAAGTAGGGAAAGCGGTGTCGGCGTCGCCGACGCACCTGTGCCCAGGTCCAGGTGTCGGGCGTGTCGATGCCGGCGCCGCGGAGCAGGCAGAAGGTCTTGATCTTGTCGCGGCAGATATCCACCACGCGGGGGGCGCTGATGAGCGGCGTGCAGCCGGCACGGACGATCCGGGGGGCGAGATCGGCCAGCACGGGAAGCTCCAGGTCGCTGAGCGGAACAAGCAGGTCGATGGCCTGTTTCCGGAGCAGAGCGAGCAGGCGGCGGGCGAACGCGGGAGCGTCCACCGGCGGAAGAGAGTGGGCACGGTCGGCGTGATAGAGGGCGGGGGCGAGGGGACTGCTGTCGGCGGCGTGGATCTCCAACCGGCATCGCAGCGCCCGTCCCGCACGGCGAAAGGCGCGGAGCAGTTCCACCCGCCGTCCGGCACAGGTGAAGAGGATTCGAAGGGTCGGTCTGGTCGCGCTCACCCCGGGCATCACGGTTCCTGCTCGTACGGGTTGAATCGGGCGGGAACGGGATGCGACTATAATCCGGGCCTCTCGATTCCGCCATGATCGCGGCTTGGTGACGCGCCGCGGGCGCGGTAGGCTCGTTCGCATCCATGAACGCCCATCTTGTCAGCGTCGGAACGGAACTGCTCACGGGCGACCAGGTGGATACCAACGGTGCCTGGCTGGCGGACGCCCTCACGATGATGGGGATCCGCGTGGCGGAGCAGACGATCGTCGGCGATGACCGGTCGGCCATCGCGGGGG
>CAZNQN010000234.1:0-4589 GCA_964574925.1 uncultured Phycisphaeraceae bacterium
GGTATGCGGCGGGTCGCGCGGGATCGGCAAGGCGTGCGCGACGGCGCTTGCGCAGCGCGGGGCATCGGTCACCCTGCTGGCCCGGGATGAAGCCGCCCTTGCCGCGGCGGTGGGCGATCTGGACACCTCGGCCGGGCAGCGGCACGACTAGCTTCCCGCCGACGCGGACGATCCGCAGACGCTGCGGGCGCGGGTGGAGGAACGAATCCGCACGGGGGGGACGTTTCACATTCTGGTGAACAATTCCGGCGGTCCGCCGTCGGGACCGATCACGGAAGCGGACGCGGAGGCGTTCCTCACGGCGATGAGGCGGCACGTGGTGAGCAACCAGCTTCTGGCGCGGCTGGTGCTGCCGGGGATGAAGGAGGCGGGCTACGGGCGGATCGTCAACATCATCTCCACCTCGGTGCTGATCCCCATTGCCGGTCTCGGCGTGTCCAACACCACGCGGGGGGCGGTGGCCAACTGGGGCCGGACCTGGGCGGCCGAGGTCGCCCCCTTCGGCATCACGGTCAACAACGTCCTGCCGGGCTATACGGATACGGAACGCCTGGGGGCGCTGTTCAGCAAGCGGGCGGCGCGGGAAGGCAAGGAGGCGGCGCAGGTGCGGGCCGAGACGGTGGCGGCGATCCCGATGCGTCGGCTGGCCGACCCGCGGGAGATCGGCGAGGTGGTGGCGTTTCTCGCCTCGCCGGCGGCGTCCTATGTGACGGGCGTGAACCTTCCGGTGGACGGGGGACGGACGGCGGTGCAATAGATCGGATCAACCCACCCCGCCGAGGGCGCGGCGGCGGATGGTGGGGAAGCAACAGGATCGGCCGCCTTGACCCGACAGTCGATCGCGCGATAGGCTTAGGAGGGACGCTTGAGGCGTCCTCCCGCCCCACCCGCCGCCGTCGGCGCGACCGCGGGCGCAAAACAGCCGCAAGATTGCTGGTTCCACCGGAATCGAGGATGGCAGACCGTATGCAAGGAGACGGGTACATCGGGAACCGATCGCCGGTCCCCCGCCGGGCGCTGCGGATCGGATGGGCGGTTCTGTTGTGCGGGATCGGGGGATGCGGCGCGCTGAACCCGGGGTTCGTCGGCGTGCTGGATCCCACCGGGGCGACGGCGCTGACGACGGTGGACAACGCCCCGGGGCACGTGGTGGTGCTGTTCCTCAACAACGCCACCGTGGACGAGCGGCTGCTCTCCTTCCTGGAAAGCGCCGAGGGGGGGAGTCTGTCGTTGACGGAGGCGGAGCGGCGTTCGCTGCGGCCTCGGATGCGGCTGCGCATCCGCATCACCTTCACCGACGGGACGTTCCAGACGATCGAGTTCATCGACGGAAGCTCGACGCTGGTGGATCCGCGCTTCAGCGCCGAATCGGTGCCCGATTTGAACCAGAACGATTTCAGCATCGCGGTGGTTCGCTGCGACGTGGCCTCGGTCGATCTTGAGCCGAACTCCCCCATCGAGGTCTTCATCCCCGTCCCCCTGAACGTCTACCAACTGGTGCAGACGACCACGCCGGGCGGCGCGGTGGACAACGAGTTCGTGCTGCGCAATACCATTCCGCCGCAGTTCCGGGTTCTCAACGTGGACCAGGTGGATGAAGACGGAAACGTGATCCTGCGGCAGAACATCGACGTGCGGGACGTGCTCAGCCCGGCGATCAACCCGCTGTGCGGATCGGTGGTGGCGATCGTCGTGGACGGCGTGCTTTCCGTCCCCTTCCTGGACGGGGTGGACGATGCCCCGAGCTTCGACGGCGACGACCAGAACACGGTGGGCTCGATCGGCGGACGCTACGAGTTCAGAGTCCTGGTGCAGTGATGAGCAACGAAGGACAACACGAAACAAGGAGGCGGACACCGCGGTGGCGGCGCCTGGGCGTGCGCGTCGGAGTGCTGGCGGCTGCGCTGTCGGCCGGGTGCTTCAACCCCGCCTTCGTCAATACCTTCGTCGGCGGGGAGGTGCCGCTCACGCCGGGACCGTCGGCGGCGTTCGTGATGGTCCGCTGCGTCAACGAGACGGGGCAGCCGGTCCAGTTCATCGTCACCATCGAGCGGGAGGTGCTCGTCACCGACGAACAGGGCAACTTCCAGGTCGACGAGCAGGGCAACTTCATCACCCGTCCGGAACGAGAGACGGTGCGGCTGACGACGGCGGCGACGGGCGACGCCTCGGAACTGGGGACGCTGTTCAGTTGCAACCCGTCTCCGGTCACCAAGGTAGGCCTGGGCGAGAACCTGCTGCCGACCGACATCGGGGCGTTCGTGGGCGGTCAGGGAGCATCCGGGGCGGCGGGGTTCGGCGTCTCGGCCGCCGGCGTGAACCCGCTGGAGCTGGATGTGGGGAACTTCAACTGCGGGGATACGATCATCTTCCGGGCGTTCCTGGCGACGGGGGTTCCCGGCGGCGTGGCGCTGCAATCGTTCCTGCTGCCGGGTTCGGAGCAACCGAGCATCTTTTCCGGACCGAACACCTTCGCCAATCTGGAAGCGTTCCTGGAATCGCAGGCGCGGGAAAACCAGGAGTGACGGCCATGATGATTTCTCCGGCAGGCCGGAGGATCAGGCGGCGGCGACACGAGGAATCCAACCATGGGGCGGACTGATCCAAGGCAGGGACGCCGGTTCGGAATCCGTCGGGCGATGCGTTTTGCGGTGCTGAGCCTCCTCTCCGGCGGTACGCTCTTCAGTACCTGTGAAACGCGGGTCCGGGACGCAGCCGTCCAGGGCACCAAGAACTTCTTCTTCTCCCTCTTCAACCCGACGACGGTGGTGCAGACGATCTTCGGCGAGGACGCCTCCGCGTCGGTCGGCTCCGGTTCGTCGGGTTCGCCGTTTTCGTCGTTTTTCGGCCCTTGAGTCGGTTCCTCTCCCCACCGTCCGCCGGGGCACGATGTATCGGGAGCGACACCTTCCCCCTCCCCCTCGGGATGCATCCTTCGCGTTCGGGATCCGGCCCCGCCATTCTAGCTCTCCATCTACTTGATACTTTGTCTCAATTTTTCGCTTGCATCGGCGGGCCGAAGGTCTATACTTTCAGCGCCGGGGTGAGGAACCGGACTGGGACGCCTCCGCGTTGAAGGGCCGTCTGGCACGCGGATTGCGGGGAAAAGATCGACGGCGGAGCGGCCGATGAACGATACGGAACCGCAAACGAAGGGCCGATAACCCCCGCCGGGAAACGGAAGAACAAGAGACATGGTATCACTTTCCGAGATCCGATCGCGACGAAACGAACCGGCCGACCCGGCGGGTTGCCCGGCCGGCATCACCGCATGTCCCCGCAATCTCCGGCGGCTTCGCCCCGGCGAGGAGGCGGTGATCGTGGGCATCGACGAGAAACGGTCGTCGGCCAAGCGGCTTGCGGATCTCGGATTCGTCCGGGGGGCGAAGCTGGAGATGCTCTGCCCGGGTACGCCGTGCCTGGTCAAGGTGGCGGGGGCGTGCATCGGCCTGGGGGCCGCCCATCAGGATTGCATCCTCCTGAGGTGATGGAAGCCTCGATCCCAGTCCGCCCCTCCCGGACACCGCCAACCTCCTCCCCAACCGTTTCCTTGCAACGGCAGGCGCGCGGTCTGCAATGCCTGAGCATTCCTTACCTCCTCGGACGCGGACGGCGGACCGTGACATCGCGCGGGCTTCAAGCCTTGGAGGGCAGGGTTTTCCACCGCGATGCCGGCGGCGGTCGCACGACGCTTCCCCGACAAGGGCCGTCGTTTCGAAGAGCGGAAGGATGGTTCCCGGGGCCGGGATGGGATGAGAATAGAGATCCGCCGGGCGCATGACCGGCATGGGGTTGGAACGGGCCATGTCCGCGCACGCTTCCATTGAGACGAAACAGACGGTCTTCACGGTGGCCGTCGTGGGCAACCCCAACACCGGCAAATCCACGCTGTTCAACGCCCTGACGGGATTTCGGCAACGGGTGGGCAACTATCCCGGCGTCACGGTGGGCAAGCGCAGCGGACGCCTGCGGAGCGACGACGGTCCGTCGCCCATCGAACTGATCGACCTGCCGGGCGCGTACAGCCTGTCCGCACAGGGACAGGACGAGGCCATCGTCATGGACGTGCTGCTGGGGCGGGTGCGCTCCACGCCGCCGCCCGACGCGGTGCTGATCGTCATGGACGCCACCCATCTACGCCGCAACCTGTTCTTCGCCACCCAGGTGCTGGAACTCGGCAAGCCGGCCGTGGTGGCGCTGAACATGATGGACGAGGCGGAGGCGGCCGGGCTGGACATCGACACGCACGCCCTCGGCAGAGAGCTTCGCGTCCCGGTCGTCGCGGTGGTGGCGAACCGGGGGGAGGGTCTGGACCGGCTGGCGGAAGCGCTGCACCGCGTGATCGAGAGCGACGCACCTCGCTCTTGCGTCGTCTTCCCGCCGGTGGTGTGCGAACAGCTCGACGAGCTAGCGCGGAGGCTCGCGGAACGCGACCCGTCGATGCGGGACGGGGCGGGTCGGGCCGAGGCCCTCCAGGCGCTGCTGGCACCGGGAGGGTTCTACGAACGGCGCATCGTCGAGCGTCTCGGCGAGCATGTCCGGGAGGAGTTGCAGCGCCGCCGGGAGGCCATCGAACGAACCGGCGAATC
>CAZNQN010000235.1:0-4572 GCA_964574925.1 uncultured Phycisphaeraceae bacterium
ACATCCGGCACACCCATCCCCGCAACGGTTCTGGTTCGTCGAACACAGTCTGTTCGTCGAGACGTGGACGACCTGTGCAGCCATCCTTGTGTGTCTTACCATGCTCCTGGGCGCCGTCGGGGTGGATCGACCGCCCGAAGCCCGACCTCGACCGCCCACCTGCGACGTATGCGGCTACAACCTCACCGGGTTGCCGATGGAGGGGAATTGCCCGGAGTGCGGCCGGGCGGTGGCGGAATCCATCGGACCGCAGGCGCGCCCCGGCCCGCCGTGGTGTCGGCGACGTCGCCTCGGAACCCTTCGGGCATGGTGGGAAACAAGCTATGAAGCCGTCCGCCATCCGACCCGCTTCGGCTACCGCCTGTCCCTGCGACCGAAGGGCAACGATCATCGACGGTTCCTCGCCTGGCACCTGGCGGGTGTTTTCGTGATCGCTGTGGGCGTGGTCATTGATCATGATGTCCGGTACCTTGGAAGACCGCTTTCCACGGATACCTTCGCTATCGCGAGCACGGCGCCCACGCTTGCAACGATGTTGACGCTCGCCGCACTCACACTGGTCCTGGGCACCGGACTGGTCCACGGTGTTCATCACGGCGTGCGCGTAAAGCGCAACCTCATGCCGGCGGCCATGCAGATGGCCTGCTATCTTTCGCCGTTTTTGCTGGCGTGGCTATTGTGCGGAATCGCACTGGCATTCCCTGTGAGCGCATGGATCAATTCCACGGGGCGGGTGGTCCTCTTCTCTCGTGTAAGGATCACATATTCTACTTTCGGCATTGCCATTCTGATCATCTTCCACGGTATCATGCTGGTCATTTTCAACGCCCTCGTCGGCCGGGGCACCAAAGCCGCCCGTTTCGCCAACCGGTAGAGGACGCCTCGCGGCCGGTTCGCCGCCGCTTGGTGTGCAACGAACACGCGAAGCTCGACACGGAAGGCATCTTACGTCTACACTTACGCCATGGGCGGGGTTGCCGGCCTTGCACGGCACCCCCTTGGAGAGAGACACGCATCGCCTCGGACCGCGCATCCCGATCGGAAGGTGCAAACGAAGCCGCCCAGCGCTCGGAGGAGTCGTCGCCGCCGCAGCGCGCTATCGGCTGGAGCGTTGTATTCTATGCGGTCTTCTTTCCCTACACGGCCCTTCGCGCTGCGGGTGATATCTCCCTGCGGAAAGCCTGGGCCGCTCATATCGTGGGCCTGCTCGTCCTTTACGTCGCGATCAGCTTCTCGCTTGCTTCCCTCACGTCGAACAGGTCCGGCCCCGTGACAGGTCACGAGACAATCATTGAGTCTCTCCAGGGAGGAATCATGTTGGTGGTAGTGTTCCTCTGGGAGCTTGTCCGGCCAGCGGAAAGGGACCACAATATCGCCCTGTCGATCTTCCTCTTCATCGAGGGGTTCTTCGTGGCTGTCGGGTTTCTGCTGGCGCCGTGGACCGCGCGCGGGGAGCCGCTCGTCGACAGTTTTTCTCGAGCGACCCGCACGGCACTGGTCAGCAGCGGCCTGCTCGCCTGGGTCCTCTTCCTCGCGACGATGTTCCGCCTCGCCATTCTCATGCTGTGGTTCGATTGGCCCGCGTCTGTTCGTCGAACCACGGGGATGACGTACGATAAGGAAATGACCATCGTGCGTTGGTGCGCATACATCACGGTCCCGATCGTGTATTTTGCCTGTCTGCTCCGGGCCGCCGCCGGTGGCAAGAAAGAAGCACCGCCTCGAGGCGTGCCGCTCTGCGGGCGATGCGGTTACAACCTGACGGGTCTGCCCTTGGACACGGATTGCCCGGAATGCGGCCGATCGGTCGCGGATTCCGTCGGTCCGAACGCACCGCCGGGCGCACCCTGGGAACAGCGTCGTCGCCTCGGGCGCTGGGTCGCATGGCTACAGACGGCGCGTGACGCCGTGCGCGATCCCGCGGATTTCGGATCGCGACTGCGCATAACGCCCCAAGGTGCCGATCATGTGGGTTTTCTATGGCTGCATATGCCGATCGTGTTCCTCGCGGGGTGGGCCGCCGCAATACCGGGCAGCTTTCCCGAGTTGTCCCTCTTCTCGTCCGCCTTTCCGCATCACCCCTTGTTCGAGGGACTGTTCCAGGTTCTGATGATGACCGTCGTCGTGTTGTTCGCCGCCGTGGCATGCGGCGGCAGGGTCAGCGCCGCAACCTTCCGAAATCTTTTGAGTCCGGCGGCGCAGATGGCCTGTTATCTCGCCCCTTTGCTGGCAGCGTGGGCGTGGTTCGCCACGGGGATCCGCTGGTTGAGCGTCGCCCTTGAAAACGCGGGCGTCTGGACCACGCTCTCTCGTTCGACGGGGCTGCCGCCCAGTATGCTCTCCACACTCACCGCGACGATCGTGCACGCAGGATGCTTTCTGGTGTTCATGCGGTATACGGCCTCCGGCACCAAAGCCGCCCGTTTCGCCAACCGGTAAGAGACGCGGGCGATTGAAAAACGCGGGGAACGGCGGACAAAAGCGAGTGGACCGTCGGATATTCACGTCTCCGCCGGCGCGGACGGTTCGATCACCACCGCATCGCCGACGCGGATGGTGCCGTCGTTGAGCGTCTGGCCGTAGATGCCCCCGCGCATGTCGACCGCCAGCACCCGCCGCAGTCCCGCGAACTGGCGGTCCATGATCTCGCACGGTTTGGATTCGCCGTGGATCCAGACGCGCACCGGGCCGATCCGCACGGGTCGGCCGACGGCGGCGGAAAAGTCCAGCCCCTCCACCAAAAAGTTCGCCCGCCGCGTCGTCCAGGGCAGCTCGGCGCCGAGCTCTCGGCAGACGTCGCGCCACGCTTCCAGCGACAAAAGCGTGACACTCCGCTTGCCCGGCTTGCGGTTCTCGGTGTCCAGTCCGGTGTTGCGACGGACGCGGCAGGCGTCGGTCTCCTGCATCGGCGCCCCGTCCACCGGTCGCCACGCGATCGCCCGGATGATCCCCGTCGTCTCGTTCACGGTCGTCTCCGCCAGGTCTTCCCTCTACCGGTCAGCGCATCATCGCCCGCCCGGTTCTCCTTCCGTTGGCAGCGCCGCCTTGCCGCCGTACAATCCCCGCGCCGCGTGCCGACCGTCACCCCGCACGGAGATAGTGCCTCTTGCCCATCATGTCCCCACGGGTCGAACGAATCATGCTCTCCGCGATCCTGCTGTTGTATGCAGCCGTGGCGTGCACCGGCATTACCTGGGGACTGCCCGCGCGGCGGATCGATCCGTACCTGTTTTCCGGTCCGCCCTGGCCGGGCGAGGTCATCTTCACGCGGGCGGGGGCGGGCGCCAAGCTCACCCCGCAGACACGATCCCGCCTCGGCGCCGACGTGGATCTCGACCCGCTCCGCACGCCGGATCATCAGCCCGTCCTGTTGACGGAACACGAAGAAGACCTCGCCCGCATCTACCTTCGCTATCGCCTCTACACCTACCAGCCCGATGAGATGATCACCATGATGGCGCTGGCGGGCATGGACCCGCGGCGGTTGCAGTTCGATCCCCGGCTGTATCAATACGGCGGCTTGTTTCTCTACCCCGTCGGCGGGCTGATCGCAGCGACTAGCCTGACGGGTTGGATCGACCTGCGCTCCGACGTGACGTTCTACCTCGACGCCCCGGAGGCGTTCGGGCGGTTCTACGTCGTCGCGCGGGCGTATACGGCCGCCTGGGGAGCGCTCGGTGTGCTGCTGGTGTTCGGTGTCGCCCGGCGGCTGGGCGGATCCCGGGCGGGGCTGCTCGCAGCGCTTCTCTTTGCCCTGATGCCGGTGGTGGTCTGCATGGCCCACGAAGGGAAACCGCATCTTCCCGGCGGGGTGCTCATGCTGGCAGCCGTCTATTTCGCTCTCCGACATCTGGCGTGTTGTTCGTGTTCCGAGCCGCGGGCGTCAGCCCGCGCGACGTCCCGGAACGCAACTCGCCTTCCGCAGGAAAAGGACCGGCCCACGGGTTCGGATCATCCTTTCGAGCGGATCGGCCGGTCCGAGGAAAGCGCTCACCGCTTGGAACCGTCACGCGCAGGCGAACCCGCCCGGCGGAACTGGTGGATGATGTGCCTCTCCTGCGGGGCGGCGTTCGGAATGGTGTTGTCCTCCTGGCCGATCTTCGTGCTGATCCCGCTCACGGCCTATCTGGAGACCCGCCACCGACGACCTCGATCTTCCGCCTCGCCCGGATTCGGCGGCACGCCTGTTCGCATCGCTTTCGTGCGCGCCGTGACGGGCGTGTTCGTCGGCTTCGCCGTATACCTGCTCACGAACCCTTACGTGGCGATCAACGCCCTCGTCAACCGCGACGTCCTGGCGAGCAATTTCGGCAACTCCCTCGCCATGTACGAAATCGACCGGATCGGAGAGGGGTTCCTCCGCATGGTCGAGCTGACGGCGGAGGGAGCGACCTGGCCGGTGGTGATGCTCGGCCTGGCGGCGGCGATCACCGGCCTGATCGGCCTTGCAAGTCGATCAGGATCGCCCGACCGTCCGGCTCGCGCGAACACCCGTCTGCCCGGAAGCCCATCGCGGACGAAATCCCGCGACTCGATCCCTTCAGACGCCGGGTACCGGTCCCCAGACGGCGA
>CAZNQN010000236.1:0-4541 GCA_964574925.1 uncultured Phycisphaeraceae bacterium
GCGACTATATCAGCAGCTCCGGCGGCACCACCAGCGGGCCGATCTCCTTCTGGCGTGCCTTCAGCGAAGCGACCAACGCCATCCAGCAGGGAGCGTTCCGGCGGGGCGCCAACATGGGGATGATGTACATCCACCACCCCGACATCCTCAAGTTCCTCCACGCCAAGGAGGATCTCGACCAGTTCACCAACTACAACATCTCGGTGAAGATCCCCGATGCGTGGATGGAAGGGCTGGAACAAGACCCCGACGCGCCCCACGTGGTGATCAACCCGCGCACCCAGCGCCGCTACCTGCTGCCCCGCGACCTGGACATCTGGAGCTACGACATCCGTTCGCTGGTGCCGGTCGGCGAGGACGGCTCGATTCCGGAAGGGCGCTATTACACCCGCCGGGACATCTGGGACATCATCGTGCGCAACGCCCACCGCACGGGCGAGCCGGGGGTGGCGTTCATCGACCGCATCAACGAGCACAACCCCACGCCGCACGTGGGACGGATCGAGGCCACCAACCCCTGCGGCGAACAGCCGCTGCTGCCCTTCGAGGCGTGCAACCTGGGCAGCATCAACCTGGCGGTCTTCGTCCGCCGCAGCGAGGGCGGGGAGGCGGTGGTGGACTGGGACGGTCTGCGCCGCTGCGTGCACGAGTCCACGCGGTTCCTGGATAACGTGATCGACGCCAACCGCTATCCGCTGCCGCAGATCGAGCGGATGTGCAAGGCGAACCGCAAGATCGGGCTGGGGATCATGGGCTTTGCGGATGCGCTCTACAAGCTGGGCGTGCCCTACGACAGCGAGGAGGGCGTGGCCTGGGGCGAGCGGTTCATGCGTTTCGTGCACGAGGAATCGCACCGATACAGCGAACAACTCGCCGCCGAGCGCGGATGCTTCCCCAACTGGGAGGGGAGCATCTGGGACACCAAATACCACCGTCCGATGCGCAACGCCACCTGCACGACCGTGGCGCCGACGGGGACGATCAGCATCATCGCCGGTTGCTCGGGCGGGATCGAACCGATGTTCAGTCTGGCCTTTTTCCGCAACGTCCTCAAAGGGCAAGCCGAGGGCGAATCGCCCATGGTCGAGGTCAACGCCGTCTTCGAGGAGGTGGCGCGGGAACAGGGTTTTTACAGCGAGGGTCTGATGGAGCGCCTGGCCACGGAGGGCTCCCTCGCCCATATCGACGGCATTCCCGAGGCGGTTCGCCGCGTCTTCGTCTGTGCCCACGACATCGCGCCGGAGTGGCACGTGAAGATGCAGGCCGCCTTCCAGAAACACTGCGACGCCTCCATCTCCAAGACGATCAACTTTCCGGAGTCGGCCTCGGTCGAGGACGTGGACAAGATCTATCGCCTGGCGTTTCAGTTGGGTTGCAAGGGGGTGACCGTCTATCGGGACGGGTGCCGTCGTCACCAGCCGATGGCGCTGAAGCGAAGCGGCAAGCACGGCGACGCAATCAAGGAACAGGAGGACGATCGGCCGCGAACGCTTGAGCCGGCTACGCTGCCGGAAATCCAAAGCGCCATTCGCGTGCGGCAACTGACCCCCTTCGGCAACATGCACGTCAACATCACCGTGGATCCGAAAAGCGAGCGGGAGCTGGAGGTCTTCGCGCAGCTCGGCAAGGGGGGCGACCTGGCCAACAGCGACCTGGAGGCGATCTGCCGGTTGATCAGTCTGTGGCTGCGGTCCGGCGGCACGCTCGAACACGTGGTGCGCCAGCTCCATTCGATCGGGTCCAGCCTCCAGCTCCACACCAAAGAGGGCAAGATCATGAGCCTCGGCGACGGGTTGGCGCGAGCGCTTCAGAAGTACCTCCAGGCGAAGGCGGAGTTCGGCCTGGCGGCGCTGCTGGTGGGGGATCGCTCGCCCGAGGAGGGTACCGCGTCGGCGACCGGTTCCAAGCCGGCCGTGCCCTCGACGGAGACGCCGCCCGGCGGCGGGAACGGGCACGGGAACGGGAAACGCCCCAACGGCCGATCGGGCGGGAAATCCCTCGACGCCCTCACCGCCCGTCTGGAGGCCCACGGATTCCAGTGGCAGCAGAGCCAGTACAAGGTAATTTGCCCAGATTGCCAATCCGTGCTGCGATTTCGTGAAGGTTGCGTGGTTTGCGAGTCCTGCGGCTTCTCCAAATGCTGAGATTCCCGCAGAAAGTCCGGTAAAATTGGGTGTTTTTTGCTGACTTTTCGGGCGTTCCTGCTACAATTATTCTGCGCCGTGAGCGAAAGTTTTCGGGCCGGTCCGGCCGATACTATGGATCGACCGGGCGGGGTCCGGCGAAACCGGCGGACTCGTTCGGGCGTACAATAACGTGGAATCATCCGGAGGAAGGCTCTTAGCGGGCGAATCACGATAGACGCTGGATCTGGCTTCTTTCCCCTCCGGAAAGCACCGTTTCGCCTTCGGGTGAGCGGTGCTTTCTTTTGCGCGGCGAGCTTTCGCCCCGGTCTTTGCTCGCGGCGAACGGGGTATCCCGCCCGGTCCGGGCACGGCCGGAAAGTCGGAGCAGGTCGGGTTGGAGGAACACGTGGCCGTTCGGATTCGACTGAAGCGGATGGGGCGTCGGCACCGCCCGGCATACCGGCTGGCGGCGTTCGACGGCCGCCGTTCGCGCGACAGCAAGGTGATCGAGGAGCTGGGCAGTTACAACCCGGTTCATCCCAACGAGGAGGAGCAGGTGCAGCTCAACCGGGAGCGGATCGCGTACTGGTTGAGCGTAGGGGCCCAGCCGAGCGACACCGTCCGCCGCCTGCTGGAGAAGCACGGCATCCTGCAAGAGGCCTCCGGCAAGGCGTAGACGGGGAGGCGACGCGGTGGGCGATGCACCTGGACGTGTTGACATTGTTTCCGGAGGTGCTGGAGCCGTTCTTTTCGTCCAGCATCATCGGGCGGGCGGTGGAGCGGGGAATCGTCTCCATCCGGTGCATCAACTACCGGGATTTTACGACCGATCCGCATCGCACGGTCGATGATCGTCCCTTCGGGGGCGGGCCGGGCATGGTGCTGATGTGCGGTCCGGTGTTCGCGGCCCTGGAGGCGGCCGAGGCGGACGCGGAAACGAAACCGCTGCGGATCCTGCTGACGCCCCAGGGGGAACGGTTGACGCAGCGGATCGTGCAGGATCTGGCCGGGGAACCGCGCGTGACGATCCTCTGCGGGCATTACGAAGGATTCGACGAACGGATCCGGATCGGCAGCGGGGCGCGGGAGATCTCCATCGGGGATTATGTGACGTCGGGCGGGGAGTCGGCGGCGATGGTGCTGGTCGACGCGATCGTGCGGTTGCTGCCCGGGGCCTTGGGCGACGAGCAGTCGGCCGCTTGCGAGTCGTTTTCCGACGGATTGCTGGATTACCCGCAGTACACCCGGCCGAGAGAGTTTCGCGGCATGACGGTTCCGGAGGTGCTGCTCTCCGGAGACCACGGACGGGTGGCGGCGTGGCGGAGGGAACAGGCGCTTCGCCGGACCCGTCAGCGGCGACCGGATCTGCTGGGGGAGAGCGAGGCGGAGGGCGGACGACGGGATGCGTGACGGTCGGATCGGGCCGGTCGCGGGACGATCTCCGCGAGCCGGGCGGGCGCGTCGTTCGCCATCGTGGACCGGCGCTTTCGCGGTGGGGCGGGTGTGGAAAGCGAGGCATCGCGCGGGCTTGAAGCCTGCGGCTTGGAACGTGGAAACGAGACGTTCGTTCACCGTGTGGAAACGTCAACGAATCCCGGCGGCGGGGCCGATGGGAATGAACGAGTATACGGAGTCTGTACGATGAGACACCGCCTGATCGAACATGTGGAGAAGAACTACCTAAAGGCCAGCCCGCCGGAGTTTCGCATCGGGGACACGGTGGACGTGCATACCCGCCTGGTGGAGGGGGAGAAGGAACGGATCCAGATCTTTCACGGCACGGTGATCGCCCGCCGCGGCAGCGGGATCAACGAGCGGTTCACCGTGCGGCGGATCGTGGGCGAGGAGGGCGTCGAGCGGACGTTTCTGGTCCACTCGCCCAACGTCGTGAACGTCGTGGTTCGGCGTCGCGGTCGGGTCCGCCGGGCGAAGCTGTTCTACCTGCGTCATCGGGTCGGCAAGGCCCGCAAGGTGCGTGAACTGCGAATCACCAAGAAGCAGACCGGCGAGCGGGAACTCGCCGGTTCCACCGCGTGAGCCGCCGGCGGACGTTCCCTCGGACGCGCATCTTCGCCTCGGTCGGCGGGGGGAGCGGCGGGCGGCGCGGTACCTGAAGCGCAAGGGGTACCGGATCCTCGCCCGCGGCTACGAAACCCACGCCGGGCAAATCGACCTGATCTGTGCCGACGGCGCGACGCTGGTGTTCGTGGAGGTCAAGACGCGCACGAGCGACGCGCATCAGGATCCGGCCGAGACGGTCCGCTGCGTGCAATGGGAACGGATCGAACGGGCGGCGCGGGCGTTTCTTGCGCACCCGGCTGCGGTGGGACGACCCGTCCGCTTCGACCTGGTGACGGTGCTTTGGCCGACGGACGGTCGCCCGGTGATCGAACATCACGAGAACGTCCATCATGC
>CAZNQN010000237.1:0-4535 GCA_964574925.1 uncultured Phycisphaeraceae bacterium
CCGGGTGGTGGAGGTGTGGTTGCGGACGGAATACGAAGGCGGACGGCACGAGCGACGTCTTCAGAAAATCGCCCGGTTCGAAAACGACGGTCAGTGCTGCGAATCCTCCTGAGCCTCCCGCAGCAGCGCCCGCAACCGCCGCTCGTCCACCCGGTGGCGGAAGATTTCCCGGCCGTCGAGATGCACGACGGGAATGTGCTCCCGGTATTGCTCCCGCCACGATTCCTGTCCGGGGGCGGAAATATCCACGATGCGCAACTCGAAGGGGATCGTGCGCCGAACCTTCTCCACGACGTACAGCGCACTTCGGCACAGGCCGCAATCGCGCTTCGTGAAGAACGTCACCACCGGGGCGGAACCCATCAAATCCCGATCCGTTATGGGAAAGCGATCCCGAACGTTCGTTGCAGGAAGGCGAAGTCGCGCAGATCCACCGAGCCGCTGCAATCCAGGTCGAAGCACCGACACTCCACCGAGACGGGAACGCCGGGCGCGGTCCTGCACGCCGAAAACGCCGCCACGTCATTCGGATCGGCGGTCCCACTGTCGTCGCAATCCCCGGCCGGGTGGGGGATCAGCAAAAAGGCGACATCCTGCCCATTGTCGTCGGCGGTGCCGGCGATCCACCCTTCGTCGTTGATGTCGACGGCGAAGCGCAGCGTCACGGTCGTGTCACAGGGAACGGTATCGTTCAGATCGATCAGTTCCGGTTGATCGACGTCTTCGACCAGGAACGCCCGGTCCTCGCCGGCGGCGTCCTGGGCCCATCCGACGACCCAGCCCCAGTCGTTGACGGCCAGCGCTTCCCCCCGCGGACCGCCGAACGTTCCCAGGGATCGAATCGTACTCGGAACCGCTCCTGTCCAGACCACGGGCAGGGTTTCACCCACCACACCGGTGTCCGAGGATCCCACGATGATCGGCGGGAGCTGATTGTTGAGGTCGTAGGCGACGCTTTGGGGAATCACGTCGTCTCCCGTCGGTGGAAGCACGCCGAGATCCACCGAAGAAAAAAGGAAAAACAGCGGCAGGGTATAGAACAGTGCACGGTTGCTGCCGTCCGAAGCCTGTCCCGAGCCGACGACGGCTCCCCCGAACCCGACGAGAAGGTCGTTGATGCCGAAGGCGTTGTTGTTGTCCTGCCCGTCGGCGAACGGCGGGACGAACACCGTGCTGTCATCGGGGTACCGGATGAACCCGTTGTGGGACAAACAGAGAATGTCGTTGCACTTCGTGCCCACGATGAGGTTCTGGTCGCCGATGGCGGCCGCGCTGCGACCGCTGTCCAGTGTTGCTCCACTCCACGTGCCGCCGCTGTTCGTCCAGCGGACGGCCGAGCGGGCGGCGAAAAGTCCGCTCTCCGAGACCTGCCCGACGATCACCCCGGCCTCGTTGATGTCTGTCGCCGTCGCGTTGTCGAAGGTGCCGCGGGGCAACGTGACGAGCGAGCCGTTCTCCCACACGAAGGCCTCCGTATTGAACACCATGCTGTACGATCCGACGACCTGACCGGTATCGTTCACCGCGGCCGCACCGCTGGCAAGCCCCTCGCGGATCGGGACGACGCGATAGCGAACGAGCGAAGCGGGCAGACTCTGCCCCTCGGCGGGAAGGTTCACGCAAAGCCCCGTGAAGGAAAGCGCAATCGCGATCGGATGGAGTCGGACGCACCTGGCCATGGCCTCGCTTCCCCACGCACCCGATTCCGATTGTATCGTTTCGGCACGGCCACCAGCAAGCGCGATTTTCGGTGGCGGGAGCGGAAAAGCAGGAGAGAGAAGACTATCGGTCGTGCCGGCGTCAACGTCTGCCGCTCGGCCGTCATTTCGCCGGTTTCTTCAGTGCCAGGTGCAGCTCGTCGAGTTGTTCCTGCGCGACCGGCGCGGGTGCACCAGTCAGCGGACAAACGGCCCGTTGCGTCTTGGGAAAGGCGATGACTTCACGAAGGCTTTCCGCACCCGCGAGCATCATCGCCCAGCGGTCGAACCCGAACGCGATCCCGCCGTGGGGCGGCGCGCCGTACTGAAGGGCATCGAGCAGAAAGGCGAACTTCTCTCGCGCTTCCTCCTCGCTGAGCCCCAGGAGGGAAAAAACCTTCCGTTGCACGTCCTGACGATGGATTCGGATGCTGCCGCCGGCCATCTCCGTCCCGTTGAGCACCAGGTCATACGCCTGTGCGCGCACCTTGCCCGGATCGGTGTCCAGCAGCGGCAGGTCTTCCTCCAACGGGGCCGTGAACGGGTGGTGGATGCTCGCCCAGCGCTGCGTCTCCTCGTCCCACTCGAACAGGGGAAAATCGACCACCCACAACAGATTCCAGCGGTCCTTGGGAATCAGATCCAGTTCGCGAGCGAGCCAGGTGCGGACGTAATGGAGGTACTTGGCCACGTCGGTCTTTGTCCCTGGCATGAAGACGATCAGATCGCCCGGCTCGGCGTTCGTCCGTTCGCACAGGGCGGGAAAGACATCACCGACGAATTTGGCGATCCCGGTGGAAGCGGCGGGGCCGCTTTCTCCCGCGACGACCTTGACATAGGGCATCCCCGTGCCGCCGATGCCCTTGACCTCCTCGGTCAGCGTGTCGAGCTTCTTGCGGGTAAGCGACTCCGCCTTCTTGGCGACCAAGCACTTGACCACGCCGCCTGCATCGATGGCGCCGCGGAACACCTGGAACGAGGTCCGTCCCGCCAGGTCGGTCACGTCCTGAAGCTCCATGCCGAAACGGGTGTCGGGCCGGTCGATCCCGAACCGTTCCACCGCCTCCGCTTCGCTCATCCGCGGGAAGGGCGTCTTCACGTCGATGCCCAGACCGTCGCGGAAGATGCGCTGCACGCATCCTTCCACCATCGTCATCACTTCGTCCCGCTTGACGAAGGCCATTTCCATGTCCAACTGCGTGAACTCCGGCTGGCGATCGGCCCGCAGGTCCTCGTCGCGGAAGCAGCGGACGATCTGGGCATACCGATCGAACCCGGCGATCATGAAAAGCTGTTTGAAGATCTGCGGCGATTGCGGCAGGGCGTAGAACGAGCCCGGCTTGACCCGCGACGGAACGAGGTAGTCCCGCGCGCCTTCCGGCGTGGACTTGGTCAAGAAGGGTGTCTCGATCTCCACGAAACCGTTCTCATGGAAATACTCCCGGATGGCCCGCGCGATCCGGTGCCGCAGGCGGAAGATGTTCTGCATCTCCGGTCTGCGAAGGTGCAGAAAGCGATAACGAAGGCAGAGTTCCTCCGCCGCGTCGAACTCCTCGTTGATCGGGAAGGGGAGGGGGGCCGCCCGGCTGAGCACCTCCATCGCGGACACGTCGATCTCCACCTCCCCGGTGGGAATCTTCGGGTTGACGCTTTCCCGCCGGACGATCCGCCCCATAACGGCCAGCACGTCTTCGTGATGGAGCGAGCGGGCCAGTTCGTAGACGTCCGTTTGCTCCGGGCGGAAACGAAGCTGAACGAGTCCGGTGTGATCGCGGAGATCGACGAAAATCACGCCGCCGTGGTCGCGCGTGCTGTGGACCCAGCCGGCCAGCGTCGCCGGTTGATCCACATGCTCGCTCCGAATCTCGCCGCAGTAGTGGGTCCGCCGGTTGTAGGCGATGGCCACGATCCCGTCTCCTTCCGTGCCGAAACGCCGCGGGACTCCGAGGCGGGTGCCCGGCGGCGACGGTCGGTCTGATGGTCCTCGAAGACCGCCCGTTCGATGCGGTGACGCAGGCTCGACCTTGTAGGGGATCGGTTGACAAAAATCAAATGCCAGACCGAACCCACATTCGAAAGGGGCTGGCCGTCCGCCGCGTCACGCCCTATCTTGACCACGGGCAAGGGAGAGCGTTCGTTCGTGACCGGACGAGATTCCAAGCAGCATCAAAACGTCGGTCCCGTTTCCCGCTCGGGCCTGCCGCCGGGGCGTTACGAGGCGGTGATGATCGACTTCTACGGGACGATCGCGGCCGGAGACCGCGAGATCGTGGAAACCTCCTGCGCGAGTATCGCGGAAGCGTTCCACCTTCCGCTTTCCGCGCCGGCGCTGGCCGAGCGCTGGGGGCGGCGATTCTTTCACGCAATCGAGCAGGCCAACCGCAACGGCTTCCGCACACTGCAAACCTGCGAGATCGAAAGTCTGGAGGAGACGCTCCGCGAACTCGGCGTCGAGACGGACGGGGCGCCGCTGGTGGCCGAGTTGGAAGCCTACTGGCGCGATCCGCCGTTCTACGCGGATGCGCTCGAATTCCTGCGGAATTGCCCGCTTCCGGTCTGCTGCGTGTCCAATGCTGACGCGGAACCGCTGGCTCAAGCGGTGGACAAGCTCGGTGCCTCGTTCCATGCCGTCGTTTCCTCCGAGGAGGCGCGAGCCTACAAGCCCGCCCCGGCGATTTTCGAAACCGCCCTCCGCCGCCTCGGCGTCTCGCCGGACCGAGTCCTGCACGTCGGGGATTCGCTGTACAGCGATGTCGGCGGGGCGGCGGCGTTGGGGATTGCCACGGTGTGGCTGCGGCGGGAAAGCCGCATTCTGGACATCGGCGACGCCCGGCCAGA
>CAZNQN010000238.1:0-4481 GCA_964574925.1 uncultured Phycisphaeraceae bacterium
TCCTTACGGTCGCGGCTCTGTTCATGGTGGCCTGGGGGCGTGGTGCGTGCCGCCTCGGGGGCTTTGCTACGGAAACTGATCCGGATGCAGTCGTCGTGCTCGACGAGCAGGACGGAGACGGCGACGGTGCCGATCCGCAGCGGTTCGTTGACGATGTCCTCCGTCTGAGTGGCGTCGGCGCCGACCTCCCGCATCCGCCGGGCGGTCAGGGACATGACGGCGATTCGCCCATCCGCATGGAGTTCGAGCGACTCCAGCGCCGCTCCGAGCAACCGCACGCGGGAGGCGGGTTCGTTCTGAAACAGCAAGCCATAGAGGCGGTTCGGTTTCACGCCCATTCCGGCCAGCTCGGCGGCGGCGGTGAGCGCCCGGGCGTCCGTGTTGCTGTGGTGAAACCATCCGGTGTCCATCGCCAGCCCGACGAAGAGGGCTTCCGCCGCGGCGGGCGGCAGAGGCCAGTCCACAGCGCGAATCCATTCGTACAGGATCCAGCAGGCGGCGGGAGCGGTCTCGTCGATCAGGTACCGATCGGCCAGGTCGTCGCGCGTGGCGTGGTGGTCGACGGCCAGTTTTGGGACGTCGAGGCTCCGCAGCCAGTCGGCGGCAGGGGCGAGCTGGTTCCAGGTACAGGTGTCGAGAATCAACGCGCCGTCGATTCCCTCCAGGGCGTCCCACGCCGCCCGTCCCTTGCAGACGACGAAAAGGGAGGGATCCCTGTGGAACAGGTCGTAACGCGGGGGAAGCTCGTCGAACAGGACGGGCGTCGGATCGGCGCCGAGTTCGCGGAGCACGCTTCGCATGGCCGCCAGCGCCCCGAGGGCGTCCCCGTCGGGCCGCTCGTGCGTAAGCAGCACCGGTGTTCGCCATCGGTGCACGATCTCGGCCGCCTCTCGATACTGCGTTTCGTCGATCACATCCGCCACTCCATCGCTCGACTGCGGAGCAGGATACCCTCGATCAGGTTCGTCCTCTTACCGTCCGAACCGCGAGCTTGATCGCGGTTCCCCACATGGAGCGCTGGTGCGTTCATCATCGGGTGCGGGGGAGAACGCGATCCGTCGCGCGGCCGTAAAGCCCGCGGCTGGGAACACGATCACGAAAAACGCTCTAGGAAAGCAGCTCACGAACACGTTCCACATCCTGCCGCAACTGTTCCGTCAGGGCTTCGGCGTCGGAGAACGGTTTCGCCTCGCGGAGGCGGCGGACGATTTCCAGGCGGATGCGCCCGCCGTACAGGTCGCCGTGGAAATCGAGCAGGTGGGCCTCGACGCGGGGTGTGTCATCCTGAAAGGTCGGCGCCGGGCCGATGTTGATCGCCGCCGGCCGCGACACGTCGTCGGCGAACGCCCGCCCCGCATAGACGCCGTCGGCGGGAATCAACTGGTCGTCGATGTGCAGGTTGACGGTGGGGAACCCGATCGCCCGCCCGCGGCCCGCTCCCTCCACTACCCTGCCGAACAGGGCATAGGGCCGGCCGAGACACAGCGACGCCTTGCGCACCTTCCCTTCGCTCAACAGCGCCCGGATCATGGAGCTGGACACGAGCAGATCCTCCCCGTCGTCCACCTGCAACGTGACGGGGGGGAGGATATGCACTTCGCAGCCGTGCGGAGCAGCCAGTTCACGGAGCATCTCCGGCGTCCCGCGACGGCGTCGCCCGAAGCCGAAGGACGGACCTTCCACGATGTGCCGCGGCCTAAAGCGGCGGAGCAGAATGTCGGTGACGAACGGTTCCGGTTCGAGTTCGAGCAGGGTCGGCTCGCTCCGGGCGACGACCACGAGGTCGGCCCCCGCCAGGCCCAGCAACCGAAGCCGTTCCTCCAGCGGGGTGAGACGCTGCGGCGCCCGCCGCGGCGCCACCACGCGGAGCGGGTGGGGCTCGAAGGTGAGCACGACGACGGGGAGGTTTCGATCGGCGGCCAGCAGACCGGCCTGGGCGAGCAGTTGCTGATGGGCGCGGTGCACGCCGTCGAAGTTGCCCACCGTCAGCACCGAACCGTCCAGCGGCGGATCGAGTGCTTCCAGACCCTCTACGATCTCCACGGCATCCGTCTCCACCGGGTTCAGCGCGGTGCCCGCCTCGCGCGATCCGCATCGTAGCGCGGCAGGCGGCATCCCGCAAACCTGTCCCCGCACCGCCCGTGGTTGACAGCGCGGCGGGGGCGGTTTGTGATGCCGACCATGTCCGATCTTCCGGAACCATCCCCGACGCAACCGCCCGGTGTGGCCCTGTGCCTGGGCAGCGAAGCGCTCGACCGTTTCCGCCGGGTGACGCAGCATCTGCTTGTGGGTCTGGTGGATCAGGTCGTGTCGCTGTCGCTGGTGAGCGCGGACCGGCGCGCGGAGCAACTCTCCCTCGGACCGGTGCGGGCGGTCTTTTATGACCCGCCGAGGTGGCCACGCGGCGCACAGCAGATGGCACGCCTGGTCGACTCTTTGTCGGGACACCCTCCGGCTCTCGTTCACGCCGTCGGTCGGGAAACCTACGCGGTCGCGGGCGCGCTGGCTGAAGCCTTCGAGGCGGAACTGGTTGTTCAGGTCACCTCGCGGGCGGACTGCGATGCCCTGCGGCGGCGGAGGCGGTCTTCGGTGGCGCGCTATGTGGCGATGACCCAGCCGCTGGCGGCGGCGCTGAACGAACAGCTCTCCATCCCCTCGCACCGGGTGACCTTGATCCGCCCGGGCGTTTCCGCGCGGCAGGAACGGATGTGCTTCGAGGCCGAGGGATGTACCCCCACGCTGCTTTGCCTGACGGATTTCGACAGGCTCCGCGGGGTGGAAACGTTTCTGCGGGCGGTGGCGATTCTGCGGAAGGAGAACATCCCCCTGATGGCCTTTATCCTGGGGCAGGGTCGACGGGAGGGCGCCGTCCGCCGGAGGATTCGGGAACTGCACCTGACGGGGGAGGTGACGCTCGCCCCGCCGCAGGGCACCCTCGTCCAGGCGATCGAAAGCGCCGACGTCTTCATCCGCCCGGTTCGGGACGACGCGTTCCACGAGTCCAGTCTGTTCGCGATGCGCACCGGGACGGCGGTGGTCACCGTTCGCAATCCCCTCTATGACCATCTGCATCCGGACGAAACGGCCGTGGTGTGCGGCGAGAACTCGGCGGAGTCGCTGGCCGGGGGGATCCGGAAACTGCTGACCGATCGGACGTTTGCCCGCGAGCTGGCTCAGCGGGGCATGGCCTATGCACGGCAGCATCATTCCCTGACCGCGATGGCGGAGCAAACGGCCGAGCTGTATCGAAAGCTTACCTTCTCCCGCACCACGTTCCCCTTGCAGGAGTCGCGGGGGTGAACGGGGCGGGCACGTCCTCCGGACGGGACGAAGCGATCGCCTCGCTGGCACGCCGGCTGGAAGGGCGTCTGGAGGGCGATGTGCGCTTCGACGCCCTGGCCCGGACGCTGTATGCAACCGACGCGAGCATCTACGAGATTCTTCCGCTGGGCGTGGCATTCCCCCGATCGGTCGCCGACGTCGTGACCGTGGTGAACGAGTGTCGCGCGCTGGGAATCCCGATCGTTCCGCGGGGGGCGGGAACGGGTTTGACCGGAGGAGCCGTCGGCGAGGGTTTGCAGATCGACCTGTCGCGGTCCATGCGTCGCATCGGGAAGGTGGATCCCACGTCGCGGACGGTGGAGGTGGAACCCGGTGTCGTGCTCGACGAGCTCAACGCCCACCTCGCGCGACACGGGTTGATGTTCGCTCCGGACGTCGCCACCGCCAGCCGGGCCACCATCGGCGGCATGATCGCCAACAACTCGTGCGGCGCAAGGTCCGTACGCTACGGGCGGACGGTGGACCACGTCGCGGAACTGACCGTCGTTCTTTCCTCCGGCGAGGTGGTTACGTTCGGCGGGAACGATGACGAGCGGGCATCGATGCTGGCGGACGGCTTGGGGGCGATCCGCGACGCATACGCGGAGGAGATCGAGGTCCGGTTTCCGAAGATCCTGCGCAGCAACGGCGGGTACGGGCTGGACCGGCTGGGACCGCCGGGAACCCCCGCCGATCCGGTGAAGATCCTCTGCGGAAGCGAGGGCACGCTGGGTGTCGTGGTGCGGGCCGTATTGAACCTGGTGCCCGTTCCCCGCCATCGCGGTCTGTGCGTACTGCACTTCCGCGACCTGTTCGACGCCCTGGAAACGGCGCCGCGTCTGCTCGCCCACCAGCCCTCCGCGGTGGAACTGGTGGACCGCATGATCATCGAGGCCGGCCGGCGTAATCCGGCGCTGTCTTCCCATTGCGCGTTCCTTCAGGACGATCCGGATGCGCTGCTGGTCGTGGAGATGGAGGACGTGAATGACAGGATCCTGGCATCCCGGCTTGCCGCCTTGGCTGCGGACGTGCAGAAGGATTCGCCCGCCTATGCCGCGGTTGTGATGCGGGCGCCGTCCGAGCAGGAGGAGGTCTGGGCGTTGCGGCGGGCCGGGCTGGGATTGCTGATGGCCCGTCCGGGAGACCGGCAATCCTATGCC
>CAZNQN010000239.1:0-4476 GCA_964574925.1 uncultured Phycisphaeraceae bacterium
GGGAAACAGGCGTTTTCACCGGCGACGGTCGTCCGTGCGTCCACGGTGCCGGCCGCGACGTCTGCCCCGTTGCGTTCGCCGCGTGCCGCCGGCGGGGTTCGCTGCACGGTTCGACCGGGGGACACGTTGACGCGGATCGCGCGTCGCTATTACGGCAAGTCGAGCGCCCGCATCGTGCGGGCCGTCTTCGACGCCAACCGCGGCGTTCTGTCCAGTCCGGATCACATCCGGGCGGGCATGACGCTGGTGCTGCCGCCGGTGGACGGCTTGAGACCGAGACCGGATCCGGAAAGAGCGGACCGACGGGCGGATCGCGCGGCGCTTGTGTCCATGCCCGCCTCGTCCGAGCGTCGCCCTTCCCGTGCGTGGCGATGGTATCAGATCCGCAAGGGGGACCGTTACATCAGCATCGCGCGGGAGCAACTCGGCGACGGGAAACGCTGGCGGGAGATCTACGAGCTCAACAAGGACCGCTTCCCCGATCCGTCGCGCATCCGGGCGGGCGTGCGGATCAAGATCCCGATCGATTCGACCGGAGGCTAGGGGAGGACACCGCGTGCGCGGGTGGCGGATCGGTTTCGTGCTGGCGGGCCTGACGGTGATCGGTCTGGGGCTGGTTCATCTTCGCGTCGAGCGGCGGCGGACGGTGGCCCGCGTGCTCGCGCTGGAGACGGAGTGGATGCGGATGCGGAGCGAATGGTGGTCGCTTCAGACGCGGGCGGCCCGGCTTCGCGCGCCGCAGCGGTTGCGGGAACGGCTTCGCTGGTATGACGGGCGACTGGTCGGCCCGCGACGCCTCGTGCCGCCCTATGTGCCCCTCGACCTTGCCGCCGATCGCGTGAACTGACGTTCCGCGAATCGGGCGGGGCGCAACCTCGTCCATGAAACCGCCGCGACGACCGTCCGGCGACCGTCTGAACAGAGCCGCGACCGTCTGCCTGTGCCTGTCTGCGTGCAACGCACAAGCAGGCGTGCAGGCACGCACGCAGACAGGTGAGGGAGCGGTTCTTTGCGAATGGCGAATCGCGAATGGAACGGAGAGCGATATGGCGCAGACGTGCGGCGCGCTCCCGTCGGGGCTGGGTCGATTTCCGTCGGATCGCGCGGGCTGAAGCCCGCGGCTCAGCGGCGACAAACAAGACGAGGCGACAAACAAGACGCGGTGTGTTCCGCATTCTTCGTACATGGAAACCCACATGGAAACCCATCGACGTGCGCGAACGTGATTGCGGTTTCGCGCACGGACCGAGGGAGGAATCGCACGTCGATGTCTTCTGCGAACCGATCTGATCGTCTTCGAGCGTTCGTGCTTCCCGTCGTGGTGTTCGGCGTGCTGCTGACGACGGGCGGGCGCCTGTGGTATGTGCAGCGAACCTACGGCGATCGGCTCCGCGCGATGGTGGAGCAGCGGCGGCACGGTCGATCGGTGATCCCCGCCCGTCGGGGGATGATCTTCGACGCCCGCGGCCGGGTCGTCGCCCTGAGCCGGCAGGTTCCCGACGTCTTCGTCGATCCGGCGCTGGTGGAGGACGGCGCGATCGAGGATCTCGCCCGCCGTCTGTCCGTTCGTCTCGACGTTCCGCCGCAGCGACTGGCCCGCCTCATCCGCCTTCGCCGGCACAGCCGTTACGTGGTGGTGGCGCGGGGCGTGGACGAGGTGACGGCCCGCGCGGTGCGGGCGATGCACGAACCGGCTGTGGGACTCACCGACCGCTTCGCCCGTTTCTATCCGCTGGGCGAGTCGATGGCCCACGTCCTGGGATGGGTCGGCAGGGACGGGCACGGACTGGCGGGCATCGAGCAGGCGTTCGACGATCATCTTCGCGGCAAGGACGGCCGGCGGGACACGCTGCGCGACGCCCGCCGGCACGCCCTCGAACGACTCGACGGGGCGACCGTCCCGCCCGTCGACGGCGGGCACGTCGTGTTGACGATCGACGCCGAGATCCAGCGGATCGTGGAGGATGCCCTCGACGAGACGATGGCGGAGTTCGCCGCCTGGGGGGGCGTGGTGGTGGCGATGGACCCGCGGACGGGCGAGGTGCTGGCGATGGCGTCGCGTCCGGCGTTCGATCCGAACGAGCCGGTCGGTGCGGAGGGGGTGGACCGCCGCCGCAACCGGGCGCTGACCGATCCGGTCGAGCCGGGCAGCACGTTCAAGCCGCTGATCGCAGCCGCCGCGCTGGAACTGGGCTTCGTCAGCCCGGAGGAGCGGATCGATTGCGGGAACGGCGTCCGACGTTTTCCGGGGCGGACGATCCGCGACACGCGCCCCAACGGGATCCTCGATCTGAAAGGCATCATCACCCGCAGCAGCAACATCGGCATGGCGCTGATCGGCCAGCGAATGGGCAAAGGGGCCCTGTATGCCACGTTGCAGCGGTACGGTTTCGGACAACCGACGGGCATCGAGTGTGCGGGCGAGGGGGCGGGTCTGGTGCATCCGCTTTCCCGCTGGAGCGAACTGTCCGTGACCTCGATTCCGATGGGCTACGAGGTGCTGGTGACGCCGCTGCAACTGGCCGCTGCCTATGCCGCCCTGCTCAACGACGGGGTGATGCTCCGCCCGCGACTGGTGAAGGAACTGCTCGGTCCCGACGGTTCCCCGGTGCGGAAGGCGGAAGGTCCGGAGCCGCTGCGGCGGGTCGTTTCGAAGGGGGTGGCGCGGTATGTGACGCGGGAGCTGCTCGTTTCGGTGGTGGAAAACGGCGGCGGAAAGCGTGCCCGGATCGGTCCCCATCGTGTGCTGGGCAAGACGGGGACGGCCAAGCTGGTCGGGCCAGACGGGCGGTACGAGGACGGTGCCTACCTGAGCCTGTTCGTGGGGGCGTCGCCGGTGGATCGCCCGCGGCTGGTGGTGGTGGCGATGGTGCGCCGACCCGATCCCGCCCGCGGGTTCTACGGGTCACAGGTGGCGGCGCCGCTGGTGGGTCGCATCCTGGCCGAGACGCTCGCCTACCTGGGCGTTCCGCCGGACGATGTGCCCGCGACCGGTCTGTGAATTGGGCGAGCGGGCGGAGACGCGGTTTCGGCGAGGGTCGCCGTATACAGGGGCGGGAAAGCGTCTAGAATCCATCTCCGGCGATGAAGCGGGTGAAACGATGCGTGGCGGATGAGTCCCGGAGTCTGGCGGCGTGGTTCCGCCTGGCCGGCATCGAGCCGCTTTCCCCGCCCCTGGAGCATCTTCCGACTCCGCTGTCCACCGGAGCAATCACGGACGATTCGCGGTTCGTGCATCCGGGGGACGTGTTCGTAGCCGTTCGCGGAAGCGCGGGGGACGGTCATGCGTTCGTTGGGGAAGCCGCCCGGCGCGGAGCGGCGGCGGCGATCGTGGAACGGATCGACGCCGAGGTTTCGCTGCCGCAGGTGGTCGTTCGGGATTCGAGAGAAGCGGTGGCGCGGCTGGCGGCGGCGATGGCCGGCCTGACGGACGCTTCCCCCGATCCGCTGCGCCTGGTCGGCGTGACGGGGACCAACGGCAAGACGACCGTCACGTGGATGCTGCGGTCGATGTTCCGCTCGGCCGGTCGGGCGACGGCGCTGCTGGGCACCGTCGAATACGATCTGGGGGTCGAACGGGGCAGGGCGCCGCTGACCACGCCGGGAGCGATCGAGCTTTGCACGCATCTCCGGTCCGCCCGTCGGGCGGGAGCGGAATGGGCCGTGCTGGAAGTCTCTTCTCACGCCCTCGACCAGCGGCGTTGCGACGGGTTGCGGTTCGCCGCCGGGGTCCTGACCAATCTGTCCGGCGATCATCTGGACTACCACGGCACGATGGACGCCTATGGAGCGGCCAAGCGGCGCCTGATGGATCTGCTGGAAGACGACGGGGTGGCCGTGCTCAACGCGGACGATCCGTTCGCCGCGTCGGTCGCGCAGAAGCTGACCACCTCTCCCTCCGGTGGAAGCGGTTCGTCGCGCGTCGGGCCGAGGCGCGTGGTGCGCTACGGAATCGAAAGCCCGGATGCCGACGTGCGGGCGGAATCGGTTCGTCTCGATCGTTGCGGATGCACGTTTACGCTGTGCGGCGTCGGCGGGGAGGCCGCAGAGGTCGTCCGCCTTCCGCTGGTGGGGCGGCACAACGTGTCCAATGCGCTCGCCGCCGCTGCCACGGGTATGGCACTGGGGCTTTCGGGGGAGGAGATCGTCGGCGGGCTGGAAAGGATGGAGGCGGTGCCCGGGCGGTTGGAGCGCGTCGCGGCGGCGTCGGCGCCGTTTTCGGTGTTCGTCGATTACGCCCATACCGACGCGGCCTTGGCGCAGGCGCTTTCCGCGTTGCGACCGCTGACCGACGGGCGGTTGATCTGCGTCTTCGGTTGCGGAGGCGATCGGGATCGGAGCAAGCGCCCGCGGATGGGAGCGGTCGCGGCTTGCGGCGCGGACGTGGCGTTCGTCACCAGCGACAACCCGCGGTCGGAGGATCCGCGGCGGATCATCGACGACATCCTGCCCGGGTTCGAGGGCGTGTCCTCCTGC
>CAZNQN010000240.1:0-4454 GCA_964574925.1 uncultured Phycisphaeraceae bacterium
CACGGTGACCGCGTGTTCCTGCATCGCTTCCAGCAGCGCCGATTGCGTCTTGGGCGTGGCGCGGTTGATTTCGTCGGCGAGGACGATCTGCGCGAAGATGGGGCCCTGCTGGAAACGAAACTCCCGCTTGCCCCCCGCATCCTCGGAGATGATGGTGGTGCCGATGATGTCTGCTGGCATCAGATCGGGCGTGAACTGGATGCGGGAGAACCGCAGGTCGACGGCTTGGGCAAGCGTGCGGATCAGATAGGTCTTGCCCAGACCGGGCACGCCCTCCAGCAGCACGTGCCCGCCGCACAGCAGCGCGGTGAGCACGCCTTCGATCACATCGTCGTGCCCGACGATGGCCTTGCCGATCTCCTTGCGCAGCGCCTGGAACTTCTGGCGAAACGTCTGCGCGGCCTGTTCCACCTTCGGATCGATCGTCGTCATGAGAATCTCTCCTGCCTCAATGTTCGTAACGGGAGGTTCCAAGGCTGCCGCACGCCCCGGCGGAGGTGCGTCCATGCAGCAGGAATCCAAGTATCGACCGCTCCCTGGAGCCTTTCTCCACAATGCGGACCGGGCCGATCGCCACAGAATGGGGATGGCGTGCGGAAGCATCGCACGGCCTGAAGCCAGCGGCTCGGAACACAAGAACGAAAAACGCGCTGACGGTCACCATTCTGATGAGAACCTCCCATCGAATCCGCCGCCTCCGGGCGGAAACGGATCGTTCGTGTTCATTCTACCCGTCCCCCTTCTTATCCGGAGGATCGTCCTTCCTCTCCCGACGGCGGCGCTTCGCACGAAGCAATCGATCCATCGTGGAAGGCTCCTCCCGACCGGTCTGATCGCCCTGCGGCGTCATCGCAGGACGCTTATCCTCCGAAGGCGGTGCCGCCGTCTGTCGCAGATCGTCTTCATCTCCGGCTTCAGCGGCGTCTTCCCCCGCGTCGAATCGGCGGGCGGCGATCTCTCGATCCGGCGGCGACGAAGGCACACCGGACTCGATCGGTTCTTCGCGTCCGGCGGTCAGCTCCTCGCGGACCCGTTCCCGCGCTCCCCGAAGCCGACCCAGGGCGCCGCCGCTTCGCTCTCCGACGCGGCTCAAGACCACGGCCGTATGCGTAAACCGCTCGAAAAGCGGAACGATCGTGTGACGGCGCACCGTCCATCCGACCACCTCGGCGATCAGAATCGCCAGCGCGATCTGCCACCAGGATCCGGCGATCAGCTCGAACGCAAACAGCAGGATCACCAGCACGACGAGTTCGACGGCGACGGAAAGCGCCGCTGCGCTCGCCAGCCGCCGCACCGCCACGTCCAGCAAAAACAGCGGCAGCACCCACCAGGCGAGCAACCACGGCCACGCCGGACGGCGCGACTCGACGGGGGGAAGCGTGTGCGCGAAGACGTCTGCCTGTTCCGGCGGCATGTCGAGCCATCGCCCGCCCGTCTGCTCCGCAACATCCCGCAGCAGCGCCTCGTTCGTGGCGAGGTCCCGATACTCCGGCGAATAGGGAACCGACAGACCGGTCCGCAACACGCCGAGGGGACGCCCATCGGGAGCGCGGATGCGGACGGCGGCGAGATAGGCTCCGGCGTCTTCCAGGTCGAACTCAGCCTCGTAATGTCCGGGGCCGGTCTGCGTGAAACGAAGCGGCAGCCGCTTGCCTCCCGGTCCGACGGCCATGGATTCCAGTTGCAGCAGGTCGAGATAGCGGGCGTCCTTGTCGAGGGCGTCGATGACGATCCGTCCGCGCGTGCCGTCCACGCGGGTATACGTTTCGAAGTTGGCGGGGGCTTCCTGCCGCATGGCCCAGCGGACGATCTGGGCCCAGAAGCGGGCGAACTTGGACCAGCCGGTCCACTGCCGCCCCCATGCCGGCCAGTATCCGCTGGTAAACGCCACCGCCTTGCCGAGTCCGCATTGCCAGTGGGCGAGCACCGGATCGTCCCCGTCGTCGGTGGCGCGGATGAGCGGGATCACCACGGTGGGATCCTGGCGGGGCGACGTCAACACCATCCCCCCCAGCGTGGGCAGGCGCTCGCGGGGACGGATGCCGGCGAGCAGCTCGCTTTGGGCATGAAGCACGCGCGGACGAAAAGGATCTTCCACCACCAGCGCGCGGCGGATCACCTTGGATTCCTTCATGAAGATCTGCGGAAGCTGTTTCGGATTGCGGGCGGGATAGAATCGACCGCCCGTCTGTTTCGCCACGCTGCGCATGGGGCCTTGCATCACGTGCCCGCCCCATCCGATGGCGACGGTGCTGACGGTGATGCCGGCCCGGCGATAGGCGGCCAGCAGAGCGGAGGGCGGCGGCTGGGCGTCGCCGTCGCTGAAGATGATCACGTGCTTCTGGGCCGCCGTCGCGCCGCGACCGGTCGTCAGTTCCTTCAGCGCCATGCGCATGGTCGGCCCGAAGTCGGGCATGTCGCCGATCCGCATGCGGTCGATGTGGGCTTTGACGGCGCGCTTGTTGCCCGCCTTTTGCAGGGGCACTTCCCAGTTTTCCCCCATCGGCGAGTAGGAATAAGCCAGCACCCCGATCCAGTCGCGGGAACTGATGGTGTCCACGCTCTTTTTGGCCATTGCTTTCGCCCAGAAATTGCCGCGGGGCACCTCACAACTGTGCATGATCAGCACCAGCGCCCCTTCGGGAATGACGCGCTTGTGCTTGATCTCGAAGGTTACCGGCATGACGTCTTCCACCGGTGTGCCGATCCACCCGCCCGCGCCGAAGCTCTCGTCGCCGCCGAGCATGATCAATCCGCTGCCCATCTCGCGGACATAGGCGGCCAGCGCCTGCTGCTGCGCTTCCGTGAAGGCGGAGGCGGGAACGTTGGACAGCAGGATCGCGGCATACTGCATCATTTCCGGAAGATCGAACGTCCCCAGTTCCTCCACCGTCTTGACCGCGACGGCCACGTTCTCCCGCCGCAATGCCTCCACCAGCGGTGCGTCGTAGTCGCGGTGGGTCGTCACCAGCAGCGCCGTCCGCGCGCCGGAGACGAAGGTAAAGGCCGTCGCCCGGTTGTTCTGCGGCGTGGCGTCCTCGGTCGGATCGTCGGGGATGAACTCGGCCTCGAAGATATGCGTGCCGGGCGAGGCGATGCGCGTCTTGAAGACATACGTGTTGACGCCCGGTCGCAGCGTCACTCTCGCCTGCTCCTCGGGCCAGGGGATCGGGCGGCCGTTGTGGTAGACGACGATCCGCCCCGTCGCGGCGCGGCGGGCGTCGAAACGCATGCGGATCGGCACCATCTCGCCCGGTTCGGCATAGGTGGGCACGACCAGACGATCGAAGGCGATCTCGTTTTTGCGCTCGTAATGAAGCGGCACGACGTCGACGGGAATGCCGTTGGCTTTCGCACGCCGCGCTTCGTCCAACACGTCCCCCATGTTGTCGTTGCCGTCGGAGAGGAGCACGATCCGTTTGGTGGTGTCGTGCGGAAACAGGGCCATTGCCAGACGCAACGCTTCGGCGATGTTCGTCCGCTCCGCATCCGCGATCTCCGGCCGGCGCCCGGGCGGCACGAAATACCCCCCCTCCATCGGCTTCTGCTCCAGGTAGGCGTGTCCGGCGAAGGCGACCACGCCCAGGCGATCATCGGGGGGGAGCGACTCGGCCGCCCGGCGGAGGTAGTCCTCCTGGAAGTCCGCCAGCCCTTCCACGCTGCGGGAACGATCCACCAGAAAGATCGTGGTCATCCGCGCATCCCGGCGGACGTGATGGACGCGCGCCAGGCAGCAGGCGATCAGGACGATCAACGCGCTGCGCAGGGCCAGCGCCGCCACCCGCCGCCCGCGGTCCAGACCCGCAAGCCGCCGCAGCGAAACGGACCACAACACCGGCACCAGCAGCACGAGCAGCAGCCACGCCGGCCGCTCGAAGTCGAAGGGCAGCGCCAACGCCATGGCCGTCATGGACGAACGACCTGCACCCGGTTGTTGAGGGAATCGACCACGTAGACGTTGCCTCCCGGCCCGTAGGTCGCCCCCCAGGGGGCGAACAGTTCACCGGGCTTGCGCCCGGGGCGCCCCCAGACCCGCAGGGAGCGTCCCTGTTTGTCGAACCACTGGAGCCGATTGCCGCCATATTCGCAGACCAGCAGCGTATCCTCCGGCGTCACGTCGAGATCGTAGGGATAGCGGAGTTGCCCGGGCGCCTCCCCGAATTCTCCGAACACCTTCCGCACCTTTCCCTCCCGCGAGATGCCGAGGATGCGATGATTGCACGCATCGGCCACCCACAGCGTCTGCTCGCGATCGAAATCGATGCCCGCCGGTCGCCGCAGCGGTTTCCCCCCCACCGTCCCCGCGATCAGCACCCGGTCGAACGAAAGATCGGGGCGCCACACCGTGATCCGGTCGTTGCCCTGGTACTCGCTCACGTAGATCCATCCGTCTTCGTCGACGGCCACATCGGTGGGCAGCAGGAACTCGCCGTCGCCCCTGCCCTCTTTTC
>CAZNQN010000241.1:0-4441 GCA_964574925.1 uncultured Phycisphaeraceae bacterium
CGACGAGGTTCTTGCCGATGTCGTGCACGTCGCCCTGCACGGTGGCCAGGACGATCGTCCCCTTGCCGCCGGTGTCCGCGCGGTCCATGTGGGGTTCGAGGTAGCGGACGGCGGCCTTCATGGTCTCGGCCGACTGGAGCACGAAGGGCAACTGCATCTGACCTGCCCCGAACAGATCGCCCACGGTCTTCATGCCGTCGAGCAGGATGTCGTTGACGATATCGAGAGGGCGATAGGTGAGCATGGCCTCGTCGAGGTCGTCCTCCAGACCGACGCGATCCCCGTGGATGATGCGGGCCTTGAGGCGGTCCTCGACCCGTTCGGGCGGCCTCTCTTCCCGCCGGGCGGATTCCTGCTCGTCCTCGAAGGCGCGGAGAAGCTCCTGCAACGGATCGTACCCTTCCCGTCTGCGGTCGAAGATGAGATCCTCGGCCAGGCGGCGATGCGGTTCCTCGATCGTGAACAGGGGCAGAATCCCGCTGGCGTGGAGGATGGCGGCGTCCAGACCGTGCTCGCGGGCATGATGCAGAAAGACGCTGTTGAGTACCCGGCGGGCGGGCGGTTTGAGCCCGAAACTGATGTTGCTCACCCCCAGCAACGTGAACACGCCGGGGCAGGCGGTCTTGATCCGGCCGAGGGCCTCGAGCGTTTCCTGCCCCAAGCGGCGATCGTCCTCGTTGCCGGTGCAGATGGTGAACGTGAGCGGGTCGAAGATCAGGTCACTCGGCTTGAGGCCGAAACGCTGCACCGCCAGCTCGTAGATGCGCTTCGCCACGGCCACTTTGCGCTCGCACGTCTTGGCCATGCCCTCCTCGTCGATGGTCAGGGCAACCACGGCGGCCCCGAAGCGGCGGGCCAGACGGCAGACCTGCTCCATCCGCTCCTCTCCCGCTTCGAGATGGATGGAGTTGATGACGCAGCGACCGCCCGCCAGCTTCAGGGCGGCTTCCAGCACCGGCGGCTCGGTGCTGTCGATCACAAGCGGCGCGGACACGTCGGTCACGAAGCGGCGGACGACGGCGGCCATGTCGGCCACCTCATCACGCCCCACGTACGCCGTACATATGTCGAGCAGATGGCTGCCCTGCTGGATCTGTTGCCGGGCCATCTGCACCATGCCGTCCAGGTCTTCAGCCGCCAGCAACTCCCGGAATCGCTTCGACCCGTTGGCGTTGGTGCGCTCCCCGATCGAGAGGACGGCGTTCTCCTGCCGGAGGGAAACGGACTGGTAGAGACTGCTCGCCGCCGGTTCCGTGCGGACCTTGCGGGGCTTGGGCTTCCGCCCGGCGAGGGCATCGACCACGGCCGCCAGGTGCTCCGGCGTGGTGCCGCAACAACCGCCAACTGCGTTGACGCCGTCCTCCTCCACGAAGGTGAGCAGCCAGCGGGTCAGTTCCTCCGGCGTGAGCGTGTAATGGGGCTTGCCGTCGACGAGTTGCGGCAGTCCGGCGTTGGGCTGGACGATGAGCGGGCGGTCACAGTGCTGGCTGAGGAAGCGTACGTGTTCGCTCATCTCCTGCGGACCGGTGGCGCAGTTCAGCCCGAACCCGGCGAGTTCGTCGTAGGGAGACAGCGCGGTCCAGGCGGCCGCAAGGTCCGTCCCCACCAGCATCGTCCCCGTCGTCTCCATGGTGACGGTGCAAAGGATCGGGACGGTGCGTCCCTTCTCCCGCATGGCGTCGAGGGCGGCGACGAGGGCGCACTTGGCCTGGAGGATGTCCTGGCACGTCTCGATGATCAGGGCGTCCACCCCGCCGTCGAGCAGACCGCGAACCTGCTCGGTGTAACTGTCGAGCAACTCGTCCCAGGAAACCTGTCCCAGCGACGGCAGCTTCGTTCCCGGTCCCATCGAGCCGAGGACGAAGCGCGGCTGGGAGGGTTTCTGAAACGGCTCGCACGCCTTTCGCGCCAGCTCGGCCGCCTTCCGGTTGACCTCGTAGGTCAGCTCCGCGACGCCGAACTCGCCGAACACGACCTTGTTGGCGCCGAAGGTGTTCGTGGTGACCGCGTCGCAGCCGACGGACAGGAACGATCGGTGGATGTCGAGCACGATGTCGGGGCGGGTCAGCACGACGATGTCCGTGCAATTCTCCAGGTTGCGGTAGTCGGAGAGGGGAAGCTCGTAGCGCTGGACGGACGTTCCCATCGCGCCGTCGAAGACGAGCACGCGCTCATGGAGGCATTCGATCAATGTGGGAATGGACATGGTGACGGTCTTTTTCGAAGCGGTCCGCTGAAGCCGCGTTATCGTTTTTGTTCCAGACGCTCGCGGAAATAGGCCACCGTCTTCTTTAAACCATCCCTCAGGGACACGGAGGGGCGCCAGTCCAGTCGCCGTCGGGCGCGGGTGATGTCGGGCCGGCGGCGGACGGGGTCGTTCTGCGGCAGCGGATGCTTTTCGATCTCCAGCCGTTTTTCCAGGATCTCCTCCAGACAGCGGATCACGTCGTTCATGGAGCGTTCGTCGTCGCTGCCGAGATTGACCGGCTCGGCGGCGTCCTTCTCCTCGTACGCCATCAAGCGGACAAGCCCCTCCACCAGGTCATCGACGTAACAGAAGCAGCGGGTCTGCGTCCCGTCCCCGTACAGGGTGAGCGGTTCGCCGCGCAGGGCCTGCACGATGAAATTGGAGATGACCCGCCCGTCGCCGATCGCCATCCGCGGGCCGTAGGTGTTGAAAATCCGCGCGATGCGGATATCCACGCCGTTTTGCTGGTGATAATCGACCATGAGGGTCTCGGCCACGCGCTTGCCCTCGTCGTAACAACTGCGCGGACCGATCGGATTAACGTGCCCCCAGTAGGTCTCCCGTTGCGGATGCTCCTTCGGATCGCCGTAGATTTCGCTGGTGGAGGCCTGAAGGATGCGGGCTTTGACCCGCTTCGCCAGCCCCAGCATGTTCAGCGTCCCCATCACGGAGGTCTTGACCGTCTTGACGGGGTTGTACTGGTAATGAATGGGCGAAGCCGGACACGCCAGGTTGAAGATCCAATCGATCTCCAGCAGGATGGGGTTGACCACGTCGTGGCGGATGAACTCGAAGTCCGCCCGGTGCAGCAGGTGGGCGATGTTCCGCTTCGATCCGGTGAACAGGTTGTCCAGCGCGATCACCTCGTGCCCGTCCGCCAGCAGACGGTCGCACAAATGACTGCCCAGAAAACCCGCTCCGCCCGTCACCAGCACACGCATGATAACGAATCTCCGACTCCGACCGGCCGCCTTCACACGCAACAGCCTCTCTCGATCGCACGAGCGACGAGTCGCCGCGACTACGGTTCGACCCGCACGGAACCGCCTTTCGCTCGCGCAGCGGTCGCCGACGCGAAGAACGCCCGGATCGTCTCCGCCACGTACGCCACGTCTTCCTCCGTCAGGATCGGATGACACGGGAGCGACAACACCCGTCGGCAGAGGGATTCCGCCGTCGGGCAAGGCCGCGCCCTGCCGATTCCATCGGCAAAACAGGGCTGACGATGCAGAGGAACAGGATAATACACGCCCGTCCGCACGCCGCGTTCCCGGAGGAAAGCGGCCAACTCGTCCCGCCGATCGCAAAGGATCGTGTACTGATGATAGACGTGCCGAACCCCATCGGCCACGTGCGGCGTCGTCACCGGCGCGTCCGCCAGCAGCGCATCATAACGGGCCGCGTTCCGCCGCCGCCGCTCCGTGAACTCCTCCAGATAGTCGAGCTTGACCCGCAGCGCCGCCGCCTGGATCGCATCCAGTCGGAAGTTGCCGCCGATCCGTTCGTGCACGTACCGCTTCGATTCTCCATGAGTGCGGAGGCTGCGGACCGCCTCGGCCAGTTCATCGTCCCGCGTGAAGACCATGCCGCCCTCGCCGAAGCCGCCGAGGTTTTTCGTGGGATAAAACGACAGGCAGGCGGCGTCGCCGAGCGAACAGGCGGGACGGTCTTGGTAACGGGCGTCGATCGCCTGCGCCGCGTCCTCGATCACCCGCAACCCGTGTTCTCGCGCGATCGAATCGATCGCATCCATGTCGGCACACTGACCGAACAGGTGGACGACGATGACGGCTTTTGTCTTCGAGGTCACCGCGGCGGACACGGCCTCCGGATCGAGATTGAATGTGCGGGGATCGACGTCCACGAAGACGGGCACGGCACCGAGACGGGCGACGCTGCCGGCGGTGGCGAAGAACGTGAACGTCGGCACGATCACCTCGTCGCCGGGGCCGATGCCCATCGCCATCAGCGTGCACAACAGGGCGTCGGTCCCGCTGCTGACGCCGACGGCGTGGGGAACGCCGACCCGCTCCGCAAGCGCCTTTTCCAGCGACTCGACCGTCGGACCGCCCGTGAACCGGCCATCGGCGAAGACCTCCTCGATCGCCCTCCGGACCTGCTGCCCGTACAGGGTCCATCCCCCACCGAGATCCAGCATCTCCACGGTCCGCATAAAGGTCTCCTCCGACCGAG
>CAZNQN010000242.1:0-3194 GCA_964574925.1 uncultured Phycisphaeraceae bacterium
ATGTCGAATTGCGAATGGTAAATAGCGAATGAAACGAACGATGGGAAACGGCGTGCTCGATCCGACGATCGCGGAAACGTCCCACATCGCGAGCCCTCGCGCGGGCTGAAAGCCCGCGGCTCAGGGAAGTGCGGAAGGGTTCCGGCCCTTCCTGGGTGCGTTCAGGGGCCGATCCTTTTCGAGAGGAGCAGGGATGCTCTGGGAACGGGGCGATTGCCCGGTCTCGGTGACGTCGGCACAATGGCGGCATGGCGCGTTCGCGTTCGCAGGACCGCATCCGCCGGCGATCCCGGGAGACGATCGGGCAGCGCATCCGCCGGCGGCGCAAGGAGCTGGGTCTGACGCAGGCCCGGCTGGCCGCCGTCTCCGGCGTCAATCAGGGATACATCTCCGAAATCGAACGGGGGCGGGCCAAACCGAGACCCCGGACGGTGACCGCTCTCGCCGTCGCCCTCGACCTGCCGGAAGGCGTCCTCATCGGCAAAGGAGACGAGCACGACAACCCGCAGCCCTACGAGACGCGGAACCTGCCCCTTCTGGGATCGATTCCCGCCGGACCGCCGTCCCAGTCGCAGGAGACGGGGGAGTTGTTCCCCGTCCTGCGGCATCTGTGGACGCCGGATGCGTATTGCCTGCGGCTGACGTTCGACAGCATGGAGCCGACGCTCAAACCGGGGGACATCGTGCTGGTGCATTACCGCCCGGACGTCGACCCGGAACACGTGCAGGGACGGATTTGCGCCTGCCTGGTAGACGGAGAGCCGACGCTCAAGCGGGTGAGCGTGGAGTGGCGGGAGGGGGAGCGGCTGGTCGTGCTTCGCGGCGACAACCCGCGCATCGCGCCCATCCTCGTGGACCAGACCCGCGACTTCTCGATCCAGGGCGTGGTCGTTCGGCTGGTGTGCCGGGAACTGTGAGAAGATCGGCGGCGGGGAGCGTTCGAACTGGGCCCGGAGGGATTCGAACCCCCGACCAAGCGATTATGAGTCGCCTGCTCTGACCGCTGAGCTACAGGCCCCCCTTGCCGGACCATTCCATCGGTCCTTGTCCGTTGCGTCAACGTAGCGGCCGGCTCGGCGGGACGGGCCGGGCACCTTCGCGGAACCTGGGAAGTCGTACGTTTGGCCGGGGGGGCTTTGGGCAAACCTCGACAAGAGTGCCATTCTCCTGTCACTGCGAGGCGTTGCGGACGGGGCTCGGATCAGGCGGCGGGGGCGGAGGATCCTTCTTCGCCGGGCGGCGGAAATGAGGCTGCGGGCAGCGCCCGGGGGCCCCGATAGGTTGCGATAAGGCGGATTTCTTCGGAAAACCGGGGTCTGTGGGGGAGATCGGGGGTTTTTTCTGATTTTCGATATGGCGTTTTTAAATTAAGCGGAATCGTAAATCCGAGCGTTTCGGGGTGTTTCTTTTCACTGGGAACGGAACGGATCCGCCAGGTCTTGGGTTGCGCCGTTTCAGTCGGGAGGGTCGATCGGTTGTTTCCCGGATCGCCCCAAAAAAGGGGGATTTTTGTTGAACCGGGTAACGGCTTTTGGTACTATCGGGCTCGTTACGGAGCAGAGACATTCGGGCGTTGGGCCTGAATCCGGTGGTCGTTCCCGAGACGATGGAGCGAGATCGGAGCCCGGAGCAGGGACGAGGCTTTCCGGCGGGTCGGGGACGCAAGCCTGAAACGAGGAAATGTCGGGGCAAGGAGGCGTGGAAGGGAGCACCCGTCCAACGATCAACTTGATTAACGAGTTTTCGACGTCTGCATTCGGCCAAGGGGAGACGCTCTGTAAGTCTGCCAAGTGGCCGTGCGCGGCGTTGGCGTTGCGGCGTGGAGGAATGCTTTTGAACAGATTGCGCGGTTCGGAAAGCCGAGCATGGACGTGGCCCCGGGCGGTTGTGCGAGGCCGTGCGTTTCGTATGAGGAAATGACCCTGCGTGACACGCGTTCGGTGCGTGGCGGTGAAACACCGGATCGCAGGTTTTTGGCTGGCATCGGGATCGCAGACTTGGTAAGATGCGATCTTGGTGGTCGGCGATACTAGGAAAACGTGTGGTGGTGTTCGATGGTGGATTGGGTTGTCGGCGCTTGGCCGACGGGCGTTTGAAAAAGGAGGAGGGTCAAACGGGAAGAGAGCGGAAAGAAAGAGAGAGAGAAAGACAAAGGCGTTTGGTGAAGGTCGTTCATCAATTGAGCTGTACGTAATTATGGGTGAGGGGAACGTTTCCCTAGAGGAGGAATGGACATGAGAGCAACAAACAAACGGTGTACGTGGCGCCCGGCGGTGGGCGCACTCGCTGCGGGCGTGTTCGCCTTCAGCGCGGCCACGTACGGGGCACCGGCCCGCATCGTGGGCGGGATGCTGGACAAGGTTCGGGATCAGGACCCGGCCCCCGTCAAGGCCGTCAAGGTGATCCGGGTCGACCATGCCAGCGGTCTGGCCGCGGGCGGCATCGGGACGGCGGACGTCTATCGCGAGTCGAAGGACTCGGGGTTCTTCAACCCGCAGAAATCGACGGACCCGGGCAGCATGCACGCCAACCAGATGATCTTCGGCAACGGTTGGCAGCCGGGCGACTCGATCAACGGGTTCGACCTGACGATCCTGCACAGCTCGCTGGATACGGTCAGCACGGCCGACATCCGCGTGACGCTGTGGGACGGCGACCCCTTTGGGTTCTTTGACACGGTCTGCTCGGCGGGCGGCGTGCCGGCGCCGATCCCCGGGACGGAGACGATCTTCGCGGGTGTGCCGATCGGCGCGTTCCGTCTGTCGACCACCTTCCCGAAGATCCAGTACAACTGCGATCCGCCGGATCCGGACGGGGCGGGGCCTCTCCCTGCTCCGACGCCGCGCGTCTGGATGGTCTATGAAGTGCTGTCGGGTTGCCGGGCCGGCTGGCGGCTCGCCGGCGACGTCTTCGGCGATCCCTCGCAGATCCAGGTTTCGCCGCCGGATGTCGGCGACACGATGTTCGACGTCCTCGTGGTGAACTGCGGCGAGTTCTGCACCTGCGGTCCGGCGTTCGACCAGTGCAACGCGGGGACCTGCTGCGACACGGGAGACGTGTGCGACCACTCGGACGGCACGTTCGAATGTGCGCACTCGTCGTTCTGCGACAGCGGCGACCCGGCCGATTCGCAACTGTTTTACGGCGTCAGCGATCCGGCGAAATACCAGGAATATTACGGCCGCGAACCGCGT
>CAZNQN010000242.1:3204-4432 GCA_964574925.1 uncultured Phycisphaeraceae bacterium
GCCATCATCAGTGCGCGGGTCAACGGTCCGAACAGCTTCGCGAAGGGAGACCAGGGGATCATCCTGGACTTCTTCCTGTCGGACGTGGACCCGGCGAACACGGGCATCAAGCTCCAGGCGTGGCAGACGAAGTTCGACATCTCCGGTCTGACCAGCGGTTTCCAGGGCACGATGACGCTGTGGATGCCGTCGTGCGCGGCGGATGCGGACTGTGCGGGAACGTACGGGGTGCCGATCGGCGGCGGCTTCTCCGCGACGGAGAAGGGCGGTTGCAGCCAGGGCGGCGGCACGCAGTGCAACCCGCTGTTCATCGCGGATGACCGTGCGGATTACCTGTTCTTCGGACAGGCGCAACTGGCGGCGTGCGACTTCTCCAACCTGCGTTGCGGGGCGACGCTGCTGGCGCTGCCCATCGACGCACCTGACGGGGAGACCTATCAGATGTCGCTGGCGCTGTACCTGCCGGGCGATGCGAAAGGGACGTTCACGCTGTGTCCGGACATGAGCAACTCGGACCTGCGGGACGATGCCGCGCAGCGGATTCCGCTGCTGGGTATGGCCTGCGACACCGTGACGGTCGAGATCGGACAGTGCTGCGATCTGAGCAGCCAGCCGTTCACGTGCCTGGGGGATACGTTCACGGCCAACGAGTGTGCGGCCGCGGGCGGCAACTTCAGCGCGGGCAAGACGTGTGCGGATGAGTGCGGATGCACGCAGGACAGCCAGTGCGGCGACGGCGATGCCTGCACGGTGGATGCGTGCGTCAATTCGGCGTGCGTGAACACCGAGGTGGCCATCGGTGCCAACGAGTGCTGCGATCCGACGGCGGTTCGTGGTTCGCCCGAGGACATCCAGGGTCTGGGTCCGATCGCCAGCAACGACGACGGCGATCAGTGCACGCGGGATGAGTGCTCGCTGGGCGGCAACCGCGGTGTGCCGAGCAACCCGATCAACGAAGGCGGGGCGTGCGAGGACGGCAGCCCGTGCACCTTCGGCGACACCTGCGATGCGGCGGGTGCGTGCGTCGGGACGGACGTCAACAGCGTGGCGTGCGCGACGTCGGCCGACTGCGAGGCGGCGACGGGCACGGCCTTCGATTGCGTGGGCGGGTTCTGCCTGTGCGTCGAGGAACCGCCGCTCACCATCGAGCTCCAGCCGAGCAGCAAGCCCAACGGCGCCTGCTACAGCGGCGGGTCGAAGATCACGGCCGACATCCATCTGGGTGCGT
>CAZNQN010000243.1:0-4413 GCA_964574925.1 uncultured Phycisphaeraceae bacterium
CCCTGACGATCGAACGGTCGAATCGCCCCTGCGCCCCCTCATAGAGGATGGTTCGCGCCGCTTCGTAGGGCGCCATCGCCGGTCGATAGGGGCGCTCGCGCGTCATGGCCGCATAGGCGTCCGCCACGCCGACGATCTTGGAAAGCTGGTGCAGGTGGGCATCGCGCCGACCCCGCGGATACCCGGACCCGTCGCTGCGCTCGTGCACCTGATACACGATCATCTTCACCAGTTGCGGCAGCCCGCGCACCGACGCCAGCATGTCGAGCGAATGCAGCGGGTGGCGGCGCACCTCGTGCCATTCGCGCTCCGTCAGCGGCCGCGCCGCCTGCCGGATCGAAAGCGGAACGCGGAGCATCCCGATATCGTGCAGCAACCCGCCCAGCCCGACCGCGCGCACCTGGTCACGATCCAGCCCCATCTGCGACGCCATGGCCACGCCCAGCAACGAGACGTTGACGCAGTGATCGAACAGGTAATCGTCCCCCGACCGCTTCATCGCCACGATCAGCGGAAGCAGATCGAAATCCACCATCGCCATGTTGAGCAGTTGCTCGATGGTCCCTTCGACCTGATCCACGGAGAGCCGCTTGCCCTGTTTGAGATCCTCCGACAGATCGGCGAGCGCCGAGGAGACGCGGGTGTGCACGCTCGTACCGCGGGCGGCTTCGCGCTTCAGGTCGTCCACCGACAGGCGCGGGCGGCGCCATGCCGGAATCGACCGGATGGGCACCGGGGCCAGCATCTCGCCCGCCAGCCGCTCGTCGAGCTCCCGGCTTCGCGGCGTCCACAGATCGTCCGGGGAGGGCGGCGCGGAGAGATCGACCGTTTCCTCCGCCGGCGCACTGCGCGGACGGAATCGGACGTGCTGGATGCCCGCCTTGCGCAGCACGTCCACGAACTCCGGCGTGACGCAGGACCCGGCGCCCAGCAGAAACCGTCCGCCCTTGTCGAAGATGTCGCACGGCAGCGGACGTCCCTCGCGGATGGCCGCATAGATCCGCTGCTTCGTGATGTCCTGCGCCACCGTCTCGCCGAGCGACGTTCGCTCCAGGGTGGCCACGGTGGCCGCATCCTTCCCGGGCGTCTTGCCGCCGGGCGCACGCCCCGCCTGGACGAGATGCTCGTCGAGCACGTCTTCCCAGGACGGTGCCGGATCCGCTTCGTTCATGCGCACTCGTTTCCCTTGACGGTCGGCCCTCGGTCGCCCGTCGCCTGATGACGAAACCTGCTGCAAGTCTCGCATATAACGGGCGGACGTGTCGGACGTCGGGGTATCGAGGTCCGAAAAGAATCCCACGGCGCGTGTCGGAGCCTTTTTTCGATGACGTGTTCCGAGCCGTGGTCTTGGGTGCGCCCCCGATCGACTCGGTGTGCCGCACGCATCCGGAAGGGAACGCACCGATCCGGCATTTCGGGAAGAGCTCCATCCGCGCCGAGGACACAAAGCGCCGTGCAAGACGGCACTTCTCCCGGACCCTCGCGCGAAAGCGAACGAGATACGTTCCGGATGGGTCGGAGCAGCAAAAACGGGAGTCAAAGCAGCAGGTGGGTGAGGTATCGCAGCCGCCCGGAGAGCAGCAGCCGCGTACCGGAGAACCGCATCACCTCCCGCATCCGCTGCCGGTAGCGGGGGTGATAGCAGTGGCGGGGGCAGTGTTTGCACGCCGGTTTGGGCACCATCGGACAGTGCAGCCGCTTCACCACCGCGTGCAGCAGCAACCGCGTGCATTCGCCGCAGAGCACCGGACGACGCCCGAGAACCGCGTCCACGTCGACCACTTTCGTGTCGAACCGTTCGCGCACCGCTCCGCGATGCTTCCGGTGGCAGTACAACTCCACGAACTCCGCCACCGTGCGCAGGTCATGATCCAGTTCGGGTCCGGTCGCGATCACCATGGTTGCCGATCCTCATCGGATTCGCGCATGTCTCGCAACCGCCGGTCGGGGCTTGTCCCCTTGAAGGGAACGCGGACGACCGGCACCTCGCGCGGCATTCCCCCCCTCCCGGTTCCTTTACGATTCGCCATTTGCCGTTCCGGTTTCCGCTCCCTCACCTAGCTACGTGCATGCCCACATGCCTGCCTGTGCCCTGCACGCAGACAAGCACCAGCGAGCGGTCGCGGCTCTGTTTCGTCGTCGCGCCGCTGTTCGCGGGAGCAGCCGCCCAGGGAGACTTCCTCCCCGCTCCGAGAGGGGCGGTTCGGCCTGACTCCGGTGACGGAATCCTATGCACGTTGCGTGCCGGAAAGGACCGGTTCCTGACGCCGCCGGCCGTCGGGCGGTCAGCGCGTCCAGCGGTTAAGCCAGTCGAGCACCGTCTCGTGCCAGAGGATGCTGTTGTTCGGCTTGAGGACCCAGTGGTTTTCGTCCGGGAAGTAAAGAAACCGGCTGGGGATTCCGCGGCGCTGGAGTGCCGTGAACGTGGCGATGCCCTGGGTGTCCACCACCCGGTAGTCCCGCCCGCCGTGGATCACCAGCATCGGCGTCTTCCAGTTCTGCACGAAGCGCAGCGGATTGTGTTTCTCATAGGACTCGGGGTTCTCCCACGGCGTCCCCTCGTGGTCCCACTCCGGGAACCACAGTTCTTCCGTCATGAAGTACGCCGCCCGCTCGTCGAGGTTGCCGTCGTGATTGACCAGGCAGCGGAACCGGTCGGGCCACTGACCGGCGATCCAGTTGATCATGTATCCGCCGAAGGAGGCCCCCAGCGCCGCCACCCGCTTCCCGTCCATCCACGGGTAGCGTTCCAGGGCGGCGGCGAGCCCCTTCTTCAGGTCTTCCAGCGGTTTGCCGCCCCAGTCTCCGCGGATGGAATCGCAGAACGCCTGCCCGTATCCCGTGGAGCCGTGGAAGTCGACCATCACGGCCGCGTAACCCGCCCCGGCGTACACCTGCGGGTTCCACCGGTAATGGAAGTGGTTGCCGAACGAGCCTTGCGGTCCGCCGTGGATCAGAAACGCCACCGGGTATTTCTTGTTCGGATCGAAGTCGATCGGTTTCACGACATAGGCATAGACCGTTTCGCCGTTCCACCCGGCGAAGGTGAACTGTTCCGGCTCCCCCATGCGGACGGCAGCCAGCTTCTTGTCGTTCAGATGGGTGATCGGCGTCGTCATGCCGTGGGCGGCGTGGCGACGGTACAGCTCCACCGGCGAGCGCAGGTGATCCATGCGGAACACCAGGTGTTCCCCCGCGATCCGGATGGAGGAAATCCATCCCTTGCGGATCAGCGCCGTCACTTTCCCCGTCGCCACCTCCACCCGGAACAACGGACGCTGCCCGCGGTCGTTCGCCGTCGTGTAGATCATCTTCCCCTTGCGATCGAAGGTGATCGAAATCGGCGAGCGGTCCCACGCGGGCGGCAGCGCCCGCACCGGTCCGTTGGGCCAGTCCATCAACTGGATCACGCGGCGATCGGACTCGTATCCCGGACGCCGCATCGCCAGGTACGCCAGCCGCGAGCCGTCGGGCGAGAAAACCGGATGGGCGTCCCAGGCCTCGTTGCGCGCCGTCAGGCAGCGCGGCGGCCGCGACCCGTCCACCGGCACGGCGTACAGGTCGAAGTCCGTTGACCATGCCTCTTCGTGTCCCACGTCGCGGGCCGAAAACACCACCCACTTCCCGTCGGGGGAGATCGTGAAGTCCTCCGGCCCGCCGAACGGTTTCGTGGGGCAGTCGGCATCCATCTTCGCCATCAGGTCCACCGCCCCCCGAACCTTCAGCGGGAAGGAACGCTCGTTCGACTCGGCGTCCGGCAGCGGCACGGCGAACAGGTGCGCCCGTCGTCCGTCCTTCCACGTGTCCCAGTGGCGGATGAACAGATGGTCGTAGATGCGCCCGCTGGATTTGCGGGCGGCGCGTTCATCGAGCCTCTTCTTCGTCTCCTCCACCGACAGACCGGGGAACACCTCCATCGAAACGATCAGGTGCGTTCCCGCCGGCGACATCTTCATGACGCCGATATCGAGCGGGAAGTCCGTTACCTGCTGGGCTTCTCCGCCGCGCGCCGGAATGCGCCACACCTGCGTAGAACCGGAACGGTCGGACAGGAACCAGACGAACGAGCCGTCGGAAGACCATTGCGGGTTGAAATCGTCGGCCGGGTCCGTCGTGAGCGGACGCGTGAAACCGCCGTCCAGTTGGGTGAGCCACACGTCCGAGCGACCCCGATCCGCCTCCAGGTCCGTCCTGCGTACCACGAAGGCGATGGTCTGCTGATCGGGAGCGACCTGCGGATCGCTGATGCGGTCCATGGCCAGCATGTCATGCACCGAAAACGGGTGCGTTGCCTGGGGACGGTCCTGGGCGTGCGCGGCTGAAAGCCATCCGATCACGCCCGCCAGAACCCAAACCTGAGTTCGTCGCGCCATCATCATTGCCTCCATCCCGTCAGATTGAGCGTGTTTGTCG
>CAZNQN010000244.1:0-4411 GCA_964574925.1 uncultured Phycisphaeraceae bacterium
GTCGAGCACCGGCGAGAGGAGCGGTCTCCTTGCACGATCCGGAACAGTCGGACAGGACGGACGACGCTTCGCCCGCTCGGAAGGTTACGCCTCCGTCCGAGGGAACGATGCGTTTCGCCGCCTCCGTGACCGAGGCGGAAGACCTCGACGACGCCCTCGCCGCCCTGACCGCCCCCGTCGAATCCGACGTCACCCGCGGCATGGTGGATCTGGTCTTCGTCTTCGTCGGGGCGCCCTTCCGCGAGGAGATGGAGACCGTCCAGGCGGAACTGGCGGACTTCTTCCCCACGGCCGTGCTGATCGGGGCCACCATGGAGGGCGCGATCGGCGTGGATCGGGAAGTGGAGCGGCGTCCGTGCCTGTCGCTGCTGGCCGCCTGCCTGCCGGAGGTGACCATCCGACCGTTTTTCCTCGATCAGCGCCAGCTCGTGCGGGCGCAGAGCCCGGCCGACTGGGAACGCCTGGTGGGGGCGGCGCCGGAGAACCGCCCGGTGTTCATCACCCTGGCCGATCCCTTCCGTTTCGGCGTGCTCGATTTTCTGGAGCAGCTCAACGAGGCGTATCCGGGTTGTCCGGTGCTGGGCGGAATGGCCAGTGCGGGACGGGCGCCGCGGGAGAACCGGCTTTTCGTCGATGGGGAGGTCCATGACGAGGGCGCGGTGGGGGTCGCCCTGTCCGGGCGGTTGCGGGTGGATACCGTGGTGTCCCAGGGGTGCCGTCCGATCGGCCGATCGTTCGTCACCACCAAGGCGGAACGGAACGTCATCCGCGAGCTGGGCGGCAAGCCGGCGCTGCATCAGTTGCATCGCGTGCTGGTGGACCTGCCGCCGGAGGACGAGGAGCTCGCGCGGCAATCCCTGTTCATGGGACGGGTGATCAACGAATACAAGGAAACGTTCACACGCGGAGACTTCCTGATCCACAATATCATCGGCGCGGATCGGGAGAGCGGAGCACTGGCCATTGCCGGACCCGCCAAGGTCGGCGCCACCGTCCAGTTCCACGTCCGCGATGCGGACAGCGCCGACGAAGACCTGCGGACGATGCTGGCCCCCTTCGAGGGGACGGACGTCCGCGGCGCGCTGCTGTTTTCCTGCAACGGGCGGGGGACGCACATGTGGGACCGGCCGCACCACGACGTCCGCGTCCTGCGGGAGATCCTCGGCGACGTGCCGGTGGCGGGGGGATTCTGCGGCGGGGAGTTCGGCCCGGTGGGGGGGCGGAACTTCGTGCACGGGTTCACGGCCAGCATCGGCCTGTTCCGCGAGCCGGAGGCGTGCTCGGACACCTCCGCATAGGAGTGCCCTTTCGGTGCGGAGCTTTGCCTCCGCCGGTGGTCCTTTCCTTCGCCGTTGAAACGACGTCGCTCCTCCATGAAGGGGCACGATCCGCGTTCGTCGCGAGCGTTCATGGATGCCTTGCCCCCAGCCTTACGAGAGAAACCCCTTCGGGCAGGCGGTGGCGGTATCACAGGAATCAGGTCCCCCTGTCCATCCGGACGCCCTTCTCCCTACGGAGAGTGATGATTCGACCTCGCATACCTTATCGGAACCCTCCCCTGATGCGGGAAAACCCTTGAGGACGCGCCCCGTTATCGATACAATCGAGGTGCCGGGAGAGGAGAAAGGCAGGGGGGTGTGCGTCGGCTGTCGAGGGGTCTTCTTCCAGGGTGTTTCCTCGTCGTGGCAGGGATGGCGGTGCTGCCGAAAGGCGTGGCGGCCGCAACGATTCCCTGGAACGGAAGCCAGGACGACGACTGGCACAACGTGGACAACTGGGACTTCGTGGTCGTCAGTCCGCCGTTTTTCATCCATCGCGTTCCCGGTGACACGGACATTGCACTGCTGTCCACCCCCGCCGCCGATTCCGTGCGCCTTACCGACCATACCGCCCCCATCAACGGATTGAACGTCTCCAACCGCATCCAGATCGATACCCATGGTTTCTTCCTTCGCGTCGATGACGGGGGGGCGGCGCATACGATCCTCTCCGGGGGAGCGCAGTTGAAGGTGACGGCGCGGGCGGACGATCCCGCCAACCCGGCCTTTGAGACGGACAACCTTTCCGTGAGCGATTCGGCCCGCGTTCTCGTGACCCTGGGCGCTGTCGCGTCGGTCGAGGGGCAGGCCAGCATCCGCGGGGACGGCACCGTCATGGTGCTCGGCCTTTCCGAATTGACGATCGGCACGCTGAATCTGGCGTCGCTGGTCGGGGGCGGGGCGGGCGATATGGTCGTGGACGGAGGATCCCGGTTGACGCTGTCGGGAAGCGGACCGCAGCAGATCGGTCTGTACGGGGTCGGCTCTCTGACGGTCGCCCGCGGCGCGACATTCGAAACCGGGACGGGCGAGCTGCACATCGGTCCGTTGGGAACGGTCTCCCTGGAAACGATCAACGGCGTCGGGGGGACCTTGACCGCGGGCGGAGACATCCTCGTGGACGGGGGAACCCTCTCGAAAAGCGATGAGAGCCAGTTTTCCATGGCGGGCAATACGGTGCTCACGGTTCAAAACGGCGGAACCGTTCAACTCGGCGGGGATTACGCCATCGCCGACGGGCGTTCGGTCCATCTCTCGGGAGGCGCCGCCTTCGATGTCACGGGCGAGCTGGACGTGGGCCGGGGATCGGGCGGTGCCCTGATCATCGAAGATGCCGGGACGAGCCTGTCGACGGGCGGACCCCTGTACATCGGCATGTTCGGGGGCATCGGGTCGCTGACGGTCAGCCAGGGGGCGACGCCCTTTCTCGGCGCGGTCGCCATCGCCTCCCTCGGAATCCCCGACACGATCGGGCTGGTCCGCATCGAGGGCGGATCGACGGTCACCGTCTTCGATTTTACCGTCGACGGCGGAGGGGACGGGAGCAGCGCCACGGCCATCATCACCGACGCGGGGACGAGTGTCAGTCAGGCGGTCAATGCGTCGCTGTATGTGGGCAACCTCGTGCCTCCGGACGGACCCGGCGGCTCGGCCGTGCTCCACCTCCTTTCCGGCGCGACCTTCACCAACAACGGCGGAGCGGGAGAGGTGGTCATCCGCCCCACCGGTACGTTCAACGTGGAGAACGCGACGTTTCACTCCGGCGGGGACGTCAGCGTGGAGGAAGGAACCTTGCACGTATACGCGGGCGGCACGGTCGAGCTGTCGGACGGGGCCACCCTCACCAACTACGGGGGAAACATCCTCGGCCGGGGGACGATCGTACTCGGCGGGACCACGCTCGAAAACGCCGGACGCGTCGCGCCCGGCGATTCCGTCGGGGATCTCATTCTCAGCGCCGGCCACTACCTCCAGACGGCCGATGGAACCCTTTCCATCGAACTGCCCGCCACCGGCGTCGCGGGGCAGGATTACGATCGCCTCTTCGTCAGCGGGACGGCCACGCTCGACGGGACGCTCGAGGTGACCCTGTCGGGAGGGTTCACGCCGGCGCCGAACGACTCGTTCGAAGTCCTCCGTGCCAACGGGGGCGTCATCGGCACCTTCGCGGTGAAGAACCTGCCGCCGCTGCCGCCCGGTCGCGGCTGGGAGATCGACTACGGCCCGAACTTCGTCACGCTCCACGTCATCGCGCAGCCGGTGCCCGGAGACTTCGACGGCGACAGCGACGTGGACCTCGACGACTATGCGATCTTTTCCCGCTGTCTGGCCGGCCCGGAGGTGACCACACCCCCGCCTCTTTGTACAGCCGATCAGTTCCAGGCCTGTGACCTCGGCATGGACGGCGACGTGGACGAGCAGGACTTCGGCCTCTTCCAGTCGCTCTTCGCACCCCCCGGACCGTGACGATCATCCCGGCGATCGTCTTCCGATGCCTCTATGATTCCTTCCGGAAGCGTTGCTCTCCTCTTCGCCGGAAAAAGCGGGCGGCCACTACGTCACGGTTTCCCACAAAAGGGATTTCAGATTGAACAGGGCGTGGAGGACGACCGGCGTCCACAGGGCGCCGCTGCATTCATAGGCGTACCCCAGCACGAGACCGAGGGCGATCAGGGCGGGAACGGCGTGCGGCTGGGTGAAATGGACGCCGCCGAACATCGCGGCTGCGATGACGATCGCCGCCCAGCGACTCCCCAGCACGTTCAGCAGAAACGTCTGCACCAGACCGCGAAAGAACAGCTCCTCCGCCAGCGGGGCGACCAGTGCGGCGCTGATCCAGAACACCCCGGCCGGTATGGCCAGTTCCCCCCGCTCCCGCAATCCCTCCAGGGTCGGATGCACCGGGTAGGCGAAGCCCGGTTTCCACTGCTCGATCACGATGATCGTGACATCGCGGACGAGCATGGCCGACCCGATGGCGACCAGTGCCATCAGCGTGACACGGACCCACGTTCCGCGGCCGTGCCTCCTCCCCTGGCCCCGCCACAGTCCGGCAAGCCCGCCCTCGAACCGACGGGCGGCCAGGGTGAGGC
>CAZNQN010000245.1:0-4405 GCA_964574925.1 uncultured Phycisphaeraceae bacterium
CTCCGACGTTGTGGGCCGGTTCTTTCTCCATCGAACGCGAATGGAGCAGGGATCCGTCGCGCGGGCGAAAGCCCGCGGCTCGGAACACGAAAACGAGAACCGCTCGAGCGAACGGTCGGCGCTCGGGGCCGACCGGCGGTGCGGAGGTCACGCCGTCGCGCACGGATCGCGCGGTTTTCCATCGGGTTGTGCGCTTTTCCTGAGCGACGTCGCGGCGGGGCGGATGCGTGCACCGTGCGTCTCTCTCAACACCACGAAGCGGGATCGGGTCGTCCGTAACGCTGGGAACTCGACCGCCAAGCCGTCGCGTCCATCCCTGTCTTGGTGTTTCCCCGTGGTGAGCCGGTCAAGGGAATCGGCGAAACCTGCCGACATGGAGATACCGCGTCGGGAGCGCGCGGCGGACCGGGAGGGTCCGGGCTCAGGGACGGGCGACAATGAGCACCTGGAAGGAAGTTCGGGAACGGGCGTCGCGGCGGTGGCAACTGCCGGTGCTGGTCGTTTCGCTGGTGTTGCTGGTGAAGGCCGGACTGCGCCTCGCGCCCGCCCCCACGGACCTTCCGCCGGACGAGGCGATCCGCTTTCTCGCGCAGCAGGTCGAAGCCGGTCTGTACGGCGAGGCCGTCGAGCTGGGCGAGCGGTTGCTGACGCGGGAAGACCTTTCGGATGCGGATCGCGCGCTCGTCCATCGTCAACTGGGGCGAGCGTGGTACGGATACGCGCAGGCGCACGATGCGCACACGCCGGCGGCCGGGGCCCGCGTCGCCGAGCATTTCGAATACGTCACCGATCGCGGATTGACGCTGGAGCCGTCGGACCAGGCGGCCCTTGGACGGGCGTATGTGTGGCAGGGGCGTTATGCGCAGGCGGCCGAGCAGTTCCGCCGGGCGCTTGCCCGCGGCGTGGACGACGCCGTCGAGCTGCGGCGCGATCTGCTGGCGCTGGAACTCGATCGGCTCAAGTTGCCGCCGTCGCAGATGCTGCCGCGATTGAAGGCGTTCACGGACGAAGCAGGCTCGAAACGGCTCGATCTGGTCCTGTGGGCGATCGAGCGACAGGTGGAACTGCTCGACGAGACGGGCGCCTCGGAGGAAGCCGCCACGCTGCTGGCGCGGAACCGCGACCGCTTCTACAACTCGGACCTGCGCGATCGTTTCGCCTATCGCGAAGCCTGGCTGATGTACCGCACCGGGCATTCCGACGAGGCGGAGGCGCACCTGCGGGCGATCCGCAACCGCGTGGACCGTCACGACGAGGTGGACGCGATGAGCGGGTGGCTTCTGGGGCGGGTGGTGCTCCGTGACGACGGTCCGCAGCGCCCGCAGGAGGCGCTGTCCTTCTTCGACGACGTGATCCGCGAACATCCGAACAGTCCGTACGCCGTCGCCAGCCGGATCGGCGCCGGCGAAGCCCTCGATCTTCTCCAGCGTTACGACGAGGCGGCCGAGCAGTTCCGCCTGGCCATCGAAGATCTGCCCCGCGTCCGCGACCACCGGCTCGTCGGGCGCGAAGAGCTTCGCACCACGCTCGGCGTGATCGGCGAGGTCCACCGGCGCGAAGGGCGGCTCAAAGAGGCCGTGATGTTCATGCGAATCGGCGCGTCGCTGATCCATCCGCAGGACGGCGAGCAGGCGATGCTGATGCTGGAACTGCTGGGGCAGACGCAGGTGCAACTGGCCGAGCAGATCGAGGCGAAACACGCGGCCGGTCCCGGTCAGCGCCTCGTGGACGAATGGAACGTCGAGGCGAACTCGCCGGAGGCGCGGGAGGTGCTGGCGGAGGCGGCGGAGACGTATCGCAAGCTGGCGCAGATGAACGTGATCCACGAGCGGCGGGCGGGACAGGCGGCGTGGATGGCGGCGGAGTTGTTCGCCCGCGCCGGTCGCCGCACGCGGGCGATCCATCTGTTCGAAACGTTCGTGAAGGAACGCCCCTCCCATCCTCGCGTGCCGCGGGCGCTGTTGCGCATCGGGCAGCTCCGTCAGCTTGCCGGTGATCTGGAAGGCGCGGTGGAGGCGTACCGGACCTGCTACCGCCGGTTCCCGCGTACGCTGGACGGTTCGCGGGCGCTGGTGCCGCTGGCCCGCTGCTATCTGGCGCTGGGCAACGAGTACGAGGAACTGGCGGAAAAGACGCTCCGCATCGTGCTGGAGCAATCGGAGGTGTTCACGCCGGCGGCGCCCGAGTTCGCCGCCGCGCTGTTCCTCTATGGCGACGGTCTGAACCGCAGCGGCAAGTACAACGAAGCCATCGCCGCGCTGGAGGAGGCGATCGAGCGGTATCCGGACGATCCGCGGAGCACGCGGGCCCGCTATCTGCTTGCGGATTCGTATCGCAAGAGCGGTCTGTTGCTCAAGGCGGAGGCGGCCAAGGCGAGCACGGCGCGGGAGATCGAACGGATGCGCGACGAGGCGTCCGATCGGTTCCAGCGGGCGGCGCGGCTCTATCGTGCGCTGATCGACGCCTATGAGCTGCGCCCGCCGTCGTCGTGGAACCGCCTGGAGCGCATGTATCGCCGCCATGCGTATCTCTACGAGGCGGACTGCTACTTCGAGACGGGCGACTACCGCAAGGCGCTGACGCTCTACCGCGAGGCGGCGGATCTGTTCCAGGAGACGCCCAGCGCCCTGGCCGCCTACGTCCAGATCATCAACTGCCACGTGTTCCTGGGCGAACCGGACGAAGCGCGGACGGCGCTGGCGCGGGCGGAGGTGCTGGTCGACGCCCTGCCGGAGGAAGCCTTCGCCGGTCCGCTTGCCCTGGAGACGCGCGACGACTGGAAACGCTATTTCAAGTGGCTGGAGGAGGCGGAACTGTTTTGACGGATCCGCAGGCCGCGCGGACGAACCGGACCGCGATCGTGGAGCGTCCTTTGCGGAGCGGCGGCGCTGTACGGCGGCGGTTCGAGCGGCGATCGGCGGAGACGTTTTTCCCCTGAGGGACGGGAGGAACGGCTCGCGACGTTCGGAAGGCACAGGCCCGACCTTTCGGGTGATCGGGAAGAGGGACGACATGGACGAGCGCGGAGGACGGATGACGGCGGCGCAAGGCGGCGAGGGACAGGCGGCGTCGGCGGCGCTGCGCCTGCTGCGGGCGGAGGCGTCGTTGTACGAGCGTCTGGAACAGTGTTCGCAGCGGCAGCGGTCGCTGGTGGCGGAGGAGAACGTCGGCCCGCTGCTGAACCTGCTGGCGGAGCGGCGTCGCCTGGCGGACGAGCTGACCCGCATCGGCGAGGCGCTGGCGCCGATCAAGCGGGGGTGGTCGGCGTTCCGGGCACGTCTTTCGCCGGACCAGCAGCGGGAAGCGAAGGCGCTGATCGAGTCGAGCCGGGCGAGCCTGCGGCGGCTGATCGAACGGGACGAGGAGGACGCCCGCATCCTGATGGCACGGAAACAGGCCGCCGCCCGCGCGTTGCGGGAGACGCAGGCGTCGAGTGCGGCGCTGTCTGCCTATCGGGCGCCGGCTGTCAGTCCCACCGGCCGCAACCGCGTCGATGAGGAAGTGTCATGAACGTGTCGCTGTCCCATCCGGTCAGTGAGAAGGATCTGGCGTCGTTGCTGGCGGCGTACAACGACGTGACGGAGCGGCTCAAGCGGTCGCACGAGTCGCTGGTGCGCGAAGTCGGACGCCTGCGGCGGGAGTTGCAGGAGAAAAACCGCGAGCTGGCGCGGCGGGAACGGCTGTCCGCTCTGGGCGAGATGGCGGCCGGGCTGGCCCATGAAATCCGCAATCCGCTCGGCGGCATCGGGCTGTACGTTTCGTTGCTGGAGCGCGACCTTGCCGACCGCCCGCGGCTGCTCGAGATCGTCCGCAAGATGGGCACCGGCGTCCGCAACCTGGAGGGGATCGTCTCCGACATTCTCGCGTTCGCGGGCGACGCCCGGCCTCGACCGGTGGACGTGTCGGCGGCGCAGGTGGCGACCTCGGCCGTGGAACAGGTCGAACCGAAGGCCTCGCTGCGGGGCGTCTCGCTGAAGATGGGCGAGGGGCTGGAGGAGGCGACACTTCATGCCGACGCGGCCCAGGTGGAGCGGGCGCTGATCAATCTGCTGGTCAACGCGATCGAGGTCACGCCGCGCGGGGGCACGGTCCGCATCCTGGCGGATCGGGACGCCGGTCCGCGGAAGATGACGCGGATCGTTGTGCTCGACGACGGGCCGGGCATCCCGGCCGATCTGTTGCAACGCATCTTCAATCCCTTCTTCACCACCAAGGACGCGGGGACGGGGCTGGGACTGGCCATCGTCCATCGGATCGCGGAGGCGAACGGGGGATCGATTACGGCGGCCAACCGTACGGACGGCGACGGGGCGATGTTCGTGCTTTCGTTGCCGACCGGTTCGCCGGCGCGCGAGGGAGCAAGTTCGACATCGAGAGGATAGGGAGTCGGTTTGCATGGCAGAGA
>CAZNQN010000246.1:0-3148 GCA_964574925.1 uncultured Phycisphaeraceae bacterium
GTCACGCAGCATGTGGACGAACAGGGCGTCCGGGAAGGTGCGGCGGATCCAGTCGAGCGAGAAGGTGTTGTACGGCGTCTTGTCGCCCCAGCGGACGAACGTTTGTTTCGTTTCCGTTCCGTGGTAGCGGTAGAAGGCGTCCAGCATCCGCGCGAGCGAACGTTGCTCCCGCGGCATTTCGAGAAGTTCCTGAACGAGCGGATGGAGAGGGACGCCGAATGTTTCCGCCGCCTGATGAAACGCGAACCACCCCATCACGAGGCGGACCAGGTGGTCCCAGGGCAGGTGCCGGTTGCGCAAAAACAGGCGGATCACCCGTCCCAGGACGAACGTCTCCGGCGGGATGTGCAGGTCCCGACCGGCCTGGAGAATCCGCCGCAGCAGCGTGTTCCCGGAACGTCCCGACCCGATGAGAAACACCGGCCGGAACCCCTCCCCGCGGTGCAACGGCACCGGGCGGGTCAAGCCCCATCGTCCCGCCCGCACCAGCAGGTCATATCCGGGCATCAGCCATGCGGGAACGAACCGGCTCATCCGCTTGTTTCCGTGCCGCATCGGACGAGGCTGAAGCGGAGCATCCGTTGCCGGTCCTGGGATTCGATCCCGGAGTGGTGTCCCAGGGAAGCGAGCGAGCCGACGTCTTCCACCGAAAGGCCGAAGCGCGCCGCCTGCTCCCGGTAGAAGCTCAGCGGTCGGGACACGACCGGGAACCCCTGCCAGTGTCCTTCTTCTTCCTCGCCGATTTTCACGTTGGCATAGAACGCGCCGGTCGGTTTGAGCGCCCGTTGCACAAGTTGCAATCCGTCGGCCAGGGCTTCGTCCGTCATGTGGATGAGCACCGAAAAGGCCCAGATGAAATCGAACGCGACCGGAAGCGTCAGATCGCCGAGCCGGTCGGCGACGATCAGCGTCGGTTGCCGGTCGGTCAGGTTCGATTCTTCCAGTTCCCGGCGTCCCTCGGCGAGCACCTCCGCCCTCCGCTCGACGCCATAGTAGTGTCCCGGCTGAAGGTAGGCGATGACCGGGATGCCGCCCCGCAGCGTGCCGCATCCGAGATCGAGCAGGGTGTGGTGGGGTTGCAGGCCGGCGCTGCGCAGGAAGTCGATCTGGAACTTTCGTTTCATCGCCCACAATTCCGGTCGGCCGACCCGCGCGTGCCGCCGCGCCCGCCGGGAAAGCCGCCATGCCCGCAATCGATTCATCCAACGGGTCATGCCGGGCTCTCCGTCCGCACGGTTGGGGAAACCGGTTCCAGGGAGGGAGGATAGTCGAAGCGGCGCATCCGCGCGGCACAGAGCAGTTCGATCCGCCGCAGGTTCTCCTTCCCGAAGAAATCGATCCAGGAAACGTCGCGGTCTCCCCGCGGCTGGTACTGGACGTCGACCTTGTCGGTGACGTCGTGCAGCGGTTCCAGCGCGACCGTTCGCGCGAGCCGCTCGATCGTGCCCGCCTTGTCCTTCAGGAAATCCTCGTAGCGGATCAGGGTGAGGGTGTCGCAATGTTGCCACGCGACGTCGGCCGTTCGGTTCCACCGCTGCGCCAGCACGTCGATGTAGGTATCGCCGCGCGTGCCGAACAGGGTTCCTTCGAGGATAAGCCGCCAGCCGCGGTTGGCCGGCAGGGCATTGAGCGCCTGCGGCGGCAGGTCGGGAAGATTTCCCGGCAGCCGGAGACGGTTGAGGATGCTGCGGATGTTGTCGCGCGGGTCGCGGACGATGAAGACGAAGCGCGCCGACGGGAACAGCCTGCGAAGGTCATCGTGGAAGAACGTCAGGCTCGGTTCCTTGATGATCGGATGGGAGAACCAGTACGGGTGGCGACGGATGAAGCGATCGAGGGAATCCCTCCCGGTCAGCAGGCGGGCGAGCACCGGGCGACGGAAACGAAAGAAGATGTCGAGCGTCACGGCACACCCCGCCGATTCCGCCAGCAGGGCGGCGATCACCGTCGTCCCGCTCTTCTGGTTGCCCAGCACGATCACGGGCGCGGGATGCGGACGGGCGAAGCGGCGGCGGACGACGTACGGCGCCTCTCGCATCCGTTTCCAAAGCAGGGCGGCACGCCGCCGGAACCCGAACGCCTGAGTCGTGCCATCTTGGACGCTTACCTCCGGCATGTGTGCGACCGTCGCCCGTTCTTCGCTTCCCGTGGAAAGGCCGGCCGCCCGTGTCACATGGCCCGGCGGTGAGGGGACTTTTCAAACGTAGCGCCCCTTCGTGAGCCGACCTTCCGCCGTGTTTCTTCGACCGTATCGGTCGGGATGCGAAGAATCAACACACTTCCGGTGGGTCCTCCTCGAGAACCGATCCCCGGCGGGCTTTGCGAGTCCTCCGCGGATCGGTCGATTCCCGTCGCGCGATGGAGGGCGTCGGCTACGGCCTGTAGCGGACCACGTGGACGCGGCTCGACGTCGGCGGGGCGCGGAAGTCCACGTGCACCACGGCCGGGTCGTAGTGCTGGAACGCGCCGCTGAAGGCGTCCACGAGGAACCCCGGCCACAACGGCGGAATCAGGTTGAGGAAGGTAGCGGGGTCCACGCTGCGGTGCAGCGAGACCACGCGGCGGTCGGGGCCCTGCGCCACCTCGATCGGCACGTCTTTGCCTTTGGGGACGATGACGGTCACCGGCGTCACGGCCGTCTGGTGGCCGACGACGACCGTCGCGCCCGGCGGATTGGAGGTGACGGTCACGCGCTGCTGCGTACCGGACAGCATGGTGGCACATCCGGCGGACCAGAGAACGACGGCGGGGGGGATCAACCAGCGGATCAGGTGTTTCATCGTGGGTATCCTCATCATCGGATCAACGCGGCGGGGCGGTAGATCGGACCGCATTCCCGCTACACTGGCTGTTCGGACGCTGCGCATCGCAACTTGCGAAGGGGAGGCATCGGAACGGAGAAGTCGGTGGCCGACAAAGGCACCCCGCCGATCCGGACCGTGGTTATCGGGCGAAACCCACCAGACGGACGAGGTATTCGTAGTAGGCGTCCCAGGCGTCTGCGGGGGTTTCGTCGAAGTAGAACACATACGCCGCACGGGGGAACGGTGCGTCATGCAGGCGGGATTCGGTCAACACGGCGCCGGTGACCTTGGCGCGGAACGTTCCCGCGCGCACGTCTTGCAGCATCCTGTCGAAGGCCCGCTTT
>CAZNQN010000246.1:3158-4378 GCA_964574925.1 uncultured Phycisphaeraceae bacterium
AAGCGCAGCCAGGTCACCAGCGCCCAGGACTGGGCGTAGTAGCGTTCCGCGATGCCGGCTTCGCGGCGATCGGCCAGCTCGCTCGTCTCCATCGCCAGCAGTTCCTCCAGCGGGATGAGCCGGTCCTGCTGGAGCGCCTTCCGCAGGGTGTTCAGACGCCAGGGATTGCGGCGGGGGCGGAAGCGAGGCCCCTTCGATTCGTATGCCACCGACTCGAACCCGCAGGCGAGTCCTTCGTTGAGCCACGCGGGCAGCGTGTCGGGATAGAAACGGGCGACGTATTGATGCCATCCTTCGTGGGCGACGGTGGCGAGGGTGGCAGGTCGGTTCGTGAAGAAGGAATACGAGGTCGTTCCGTCGGTGAATCCGCCGTGCCGGATCCATCCATGCACGTCCAGCCAGGCGGGGTGCCGCCGCCGAAGGTAGTGCTCCCACTGGCTGCGATGACCGAACACGTACGTCGTCAGCCTCCGTTTCGATCCGGTTCGGCCGGCCGAATCCGGCGGCGGGAGCGTTTCCACATAGCAGGTGTACGCCTGTTCGAGGAAGTCCGGCAGCGCCTCCATCAGGGCCTCATCGCCCAGCGTGGCGATCAGCTCGAAATGTTCGGTGAGGATGCGTTTCCCCGCCAGGCCTTCCCCGGTCCACAGTTCGGCGGTGGGAGCCGTCGGGGTGAGATCGGCGACGCGCGCCCTGGGACGAGTCGCGCAACCGATGAGGAGAATCGGCAGAACCTGTATCAACGGCCGTCGGACAAGATGTCGTAACATGCGGGTCGTTCCGCATTCGCTATTCGATATTCTGCATTCTGAACAGATCCGCCACCGCAAAGGACCGGTTTCCCCACGGAACGCCCGCCCAACCGAGGTCGTCTTTCCCACGCCTACGAGTCGGATCGGTCCGGTCGTATCGATCCGGCATCCGCTTTTCCATCTTCCCTCGCAGCGTAGGAGTCGGAAAGGGGATCGTCAATGTGCTTGTCCGCCGCCTGAGCGGTTATGCCGCCCTGTGCGCGGCACCGCCGGTGAATCGAAGAGAATGCCGCGGTGCCTTTATGACGGGGAAACGCAAGTGCGGCTTACTCGCCCGCTTTCGACTCCTCCCGCCCGCCGCGCATTTCCCGGATCAGGCGGAGCAAATCGGCCGACGCTTCTCGTCCGCCCGGCAGCACCCGCCATGCGATCAGATAAAAGGCTGCACAGATCGATCCGTGAAGCAGC
>CAZNQN010000247.1:0-4363 GCA_964574925.1 uncultured Phycisphaeraceae bacterium
CGGATGACGCCCTTCGGATCGATGAGGAACCACTTGGGCAGGGCGTTGGCGTTGTAGAGCACCCCGACGGGGTTTTCCACGCCCGCTTCGTCCCACGTCTGGATGCCCGGCACGTCGGTGTGCTCGAGCATCCGCATGAGGTCTTCCCGCCGATAGTCCAGCGACACGCCGAGGATGACGAAGGGTTTGCCTTTCAGCTTGCGGGCGGCCTCGCGCAGATGGGGAATCTCCTGCACGCAGATGCCGCACCAGGTGGCCCAGAAGTCCAGCAGGACGACCTTGCCCCGCAGGGACTTGAGGGAGATCGTCCGACCGTCCACGGTCTTCGTCGTAAAGTCGGGGGCGACCATGCCGACCTGGAGATGTTCCAGTTCGAAGAGATTGCCCTTGGCCAGCGTCGCGAGGTCGGAATCGGCCGGCGCGGCGTCGAGCACCTTTCGATACGCCTTCTTGGCGTCCTCGGCGCGACCGGCGGCGGTGTAGATGTCTCCCATGGCGAGCCAGGCGCCGAGTTTGACGCCCTTCTTCTTGGTTTTGCCGGCCAGGCGGTCGAGCGATCGGAGCCAGTCCTCGGGCTTGCCGACGCTGGAACCGATGGTGCCCATCGTCGGGAGGATGTCCTCCACCTGCGGATCGTCGGGGTAGTACTGCACGATGCGGTCGAAACGACGGGATAGACCCTCCAGATCGAGATCGAGGTTCCAGGACCAGGCGAAGGCGCCGACGGCGATGGTGGCGCCGTCGGGCTTGCCGAGCGTGCGATCGGCCAGGGCGTCCATCTTCTTCAGCAGCGGCAATCGCGGATCGGGCACGTCGTTCGCCGAGCGGGGATCCTTCTCCATGGCCGCGTGACGGGCGGCGGTGAATGCTTCCTGCGCGTCGCTCAAGGCGGATTCGAGCTTCTCGAATTCCTCGATGGGACCCGCGTGCGCGCTCGGCAGACCGAAGCCTGTCATCCCGACAAGAAGCGAAACGATCCATCCCCAACGAAGCGCGTTGGTTCGCATGAAGCGGATTTCGTTTTCGCCTCCCGAGCCGCGGGCTTGAGCCCGTACGATGGATCGGCACGCTGTGCGCAGGCGGCGGGAAACGTGCCGGAGCACTATGTCGGAAAACGCTCGCATCGTTGCCGTTGTCATGGTGTTTACACGTTCCTTTTTCTCATCCTTGCGTGGTTACGGATTCGTTTTTCCCGCTCCCTCACGGTCGCGGCTCAGTGATGCGGTCGCAGCTCGGTTCCGTGTCGCGGTGCGGGCGGCGACTATTTGCCCTTACCGGCCGACTCGCCGTCTTGCGAGCGGGTGGCGGCCGCCCGCTGCGGGAAACGCTCCGCCAGCCACTTTTCGGTTTCGCGCACGGCCGCCCCGAACCCCCAGGGACCGGGATCGGCCCGCACGACGAGCTTGCCGTCGGTATCCACGACGAAGACCCGATCGGGCCAAGCCTGATAGGCCTTTTCCACCTTGTTGTCCAGCGTATCGACCAGACACGGCATCTTGATGCTGAGCTTCGTCATGCAGCGGGACGCCACCTTGCGCCGCTGGTCGATCGTCTTGGGCTGATAGATCTTCTCCTTCTCGCCCTTGATGGGAATGGGCCAGGGACTGTCGGCGGCGTGGGCCTCGCGAATGTAGACCACATAGAACTCCGCGAGATCGCCGTACGTTTCATACATCCGGTTCAGGGCGCCCACCTGGCGCCGGAAGGGCGGTCAGGTGTAGCTGCCGAAGACGAGCACGACGGGTTTTTTCCCCCGGAAGGAGGACAACGTGACAGTCTTCTTCCCGTCGCGGGTCTGCAAGGTGAAGTCGGGGGCTTCCGCACCGAGAGGCGGTGCCTTGTCGCGGGCCTTGGCACGTTTGATCATCTCCCGCATCCTTTCCGGATTCATCCTGGGCGGACCGTCTTTGGGGTGATCGGGCGGTGCGGCCGACGCCGACGGCGCGACGCCGCCGGGAACCGCGAATCCGCTCAGCATCACGATCCCGGCCACCACCGCACGGAACCGGACCGGGTGAACAAGCGCCGAGGCGCTGCGGACGGTCGCGCGGGCAAAGGTCCGCGGCCCGGTGTTTCTGAAGATGGGCAGCCTGCGCAGGCCCGAACTGTTCCTCGCCGTGTGGGTCATCTTCGTCTTCTCCTTCTCTCGCGGCTCGACGCGGCGGACGGTGCCGGTCGTCGGGAGGATTCATGCTACGCCCGTCGCCCCGTGGCGTCCACATTTCGAGCCGCTCGATCCCGGGCTATAATCTTCTTTCGAGAAACCTTCGAATCGCCGGAAAGATTCCCCTCGACGACAGCGCCATGCGAGCGATCATCCTCGGAACGGCCGGACACATCGACCACGGCAAGACCTCCCTGGTGCGGGCCCTGACAGGTTTCGACACGGACCGATTGCCGGAGGAGAAACGCCGCGGCATGACGATCGAGCTGGGATTCGCCCCGCTGGAGCTCGGGGACGTCCGCTTCGGCATCGTGGACGTGCCCGGACACGAGCGCTTCGTGCGCACGATGGTGGCGGGGGCGTCGGGGATCGACCTGGCGCTTCTGGTGGTGGCCGCCGACGATGCCGTCATGCCGCAGACGCGGGAACATCTCGACATTCTGGATCTGCTGGGCGTGCGGCGCGGGGTGGTGGCCCTGACAAAAATCGACATCGTGGACGAGGAGACGGCGGCGCTGGCGGCGGAGGACGTGCGCGAATTGCTTGCCGGGAGCGGACTGGCCGGCGCGCCGATCTGTCCCGTCTCGTCGGTGACGGGCGCCGGGCTGGACGAACTGAAACGGGCGCTGCTCTCAGCCGCCGAGGGCGTACCGGAAAAACCGCGCGGCGGTCCCTTCCGCATGACCATCGACCGCGTCTTCACGGTGGCGGGTCGGGGCACGGTGGTCACCGGTTCGGTGCTGCGGGGGACGGTGCGGGAAGGCGACGTGGTGGAGGTGCTCCCCGCGGGACATACCTGCCGCGTGCGCGGGTTGCAGTCGCACGGGAAAGAGGCGGTGGAACTGGAAGGCGGGCGGCGGGCGGCGCTGAATCTCAGCGGCGTGGAGCGCGACTCGCTGGCGCGGGGGATGGAACTGGCCGCCCCGGGGTATCTGACCCCCACCCGCATGATCGACGCGGAGGTGGTCTATCTGTCGTCGAACGCCCGGCCGCTGCCCGCCGGGCGGACGGTCCGGTTGGAGATCGGCACGCGCGAGCTGCGGGTGCGCATCGTGTTTCATGGTGACAAGGATTTGTCACCAGGTGGCCGGGCCTTCGCCCGCCTGCGCAGCGGCGAGCCGTTCACGGCCGCCTACGGGCAGCGCTTCATCCTGCGCGACGAGACGGCGACACGGACGCTGGGCGGCGGTGTGGTGCTGCGCCCGGTGGTGCCGCGGCGGCGAAGCGGGGCGGACGAGGCGGACCGCCTGCGCACGCTTCGCGACGGCGATCCGGCCGAGCGGGTGGCGGAGGTGCTGCGTCTGTGGCGGTTCGATCCGCCGCAGACGCCCGCGCTGTGCGCCCAGGCGGGCGTGGAACCGGAGGCGGTGCCGGATATCCTGGCCTCGCTGAAGCAGCACCGCCGCTACGTGCCGATCGGCGACAACGGCACCTTCGTCGTGCCGCAAGCCTGCGAGGAGGTGCGCGAGCGCATGGTGCGCTGGATGCGACGGTTTCACGAGATCCATCCCGATCAACCCGGCAAACCCGTGGACAGCGTGGTCGGATACCTGGACCGGCTGACGGGACGGAACCTGGGTCGGGCGCTGTTCGAGGATTTCGAGCGCCAGGGCGTGATCCGCCGGCGGGAACGGTTCGTTTCGCTGAAGGAGTTTTCGCCGTCGCTGTCGGCGGCGGATCAACGCCTGCTGTCGGAGATGGTGGAGGAGATCCGCCGCGGCGGGTTCCAGCCGCCGCTGCTCGATGCGCTGTCGATCAAGGAGCGGGCGGATCGCAAACGGTGGGAGCGGTTGGCATCGTTGGCGGTGGCGTCGGGAGAGCTGGTGCCGATCGCGCCAAAGCTGTATCTGCATCGGGACTGGGAAGCGCGGTTGCGGCAGCAGGTGGCCGAGCTGATCCGAAGCGAGGGCGGCGTGACCGTGGCGCAGGTGCGCGAGGCACTGCAATCCAGCCGCAAGTACGTCGTGCCCTTTCTGGAATACCTCGACCGGATCGGATGGACGAAACGCAGCGGCGACCTGCGCTACCTGGCCGGCGCTGCCGAGGGATAACACGTGACGGAACCGGCACGATCGAAATCGACGGAAGCATCTTCGGCAGATGATCCGCGACGGTGGCTGCGCGACCTGCCGTCGGTCTCCTCGTTGCTGGAACATCAGGAGGTGCGGGCATGGCTGGATGCCTGGCCGCGGGAGACGG
>CAZNQN010000248.1:0-4006 GCA_964574925.1 uncultured Phycisphaeraceae bacterium
GCCTCCTTGTGATGAAGCGCTGCGTGCAGCGTGGTCGGTCCTACCCAGATGATTTGCCGTTTGCTTGCCGCTCCCTCACGGTCGCGGCTCTGTTTCAAAGTCGCGGCTCCGTTTCCCGGTTGCCGCTCTGTTTCCTTCTCGCGGTTCACTTGCTCGTTCGCGGCGCGGACGGACGGCGCGGTCGGAAGCTGTCGCGGGTGACGACGGGGAAATAGGTGCGCAGACGGGACCGTTTCCACCAGTGCCCGGTTTTTTTTCGTTCGGCCCACGTCGTGTAGTGGTAATCGTAGAGCACGGCGCGGAGATAGCGCGGCGGTGTATCCGGGAACGGGTTCGTCTCGAGCAGGTCCAGCACGTCGGGCGAACCGTCCAAGAGACGGCGGGCCAGGGATACGAACCAACGGTTGCGGGGCTGTCGATAATCGCCCAGTGCGGCGAACCACATCTGCCAGTCGAGGCGGGGTTGATGGGGAGCGACAAAGGGCGGGCGACGGTCGAGCCGTCCGGGTTTGTATTTGAATTCGTAGGGTTTCCATGTCCTTCCGTCGTTGCTTCCCTCGATGATGATCTCCGGGCGGCGCGTGGTCATGTGTCGAAACAGACCGTAGGGGTTGACGAGCTGGAACGGTTCCGTCCACGTCAACAGTGTTTGCAGTCCGCCGGGCAGACGGGAAAACACATGCTGCCGGCGATCGGCGCGGAGCGTGTCGGCCATCCAGATGCCGTTGAGCACGAACAGGATCAGGGCCAGGGGGACGATCGCGGCGCGCTGGACGAGCGGCATGCGCGGGCGGGACGGATCCGGCCGGATGCGGACCTCCGCGCGGCGAGGAAAGAACCGCCGGAGAAAGGCGTCGTCGAGCAAGACAATACACAGGGCGATCGTCAGCCAGTTGAAGAACCCGTAGTTGCCCGTGAGGATGATCAACAGTTGGAGAAGAATTTGCAGGAAACAGGCGATGATGCGCGGACGGCGGGGCAGAAAGAACAAAAACGGCACGGCGATTTCGATTCCGAACATCGCCAGGACGCAGAACTTCAGGAACGGTTCCGGGAGCTTGTGGGCATACCAGGCTACGGGATTGGGAATGCACTCGGTTTCAAAATGATAGTTCAGCGCGGTGAGATGGTGCCATTCCTGCCCCACGGGATCGTCGTCCAGCAGTTTGACGATGCCGGAACTGAACATCAGGCGGAACAGCAGCAGGACGATGAGGAAGCGGACGAGGCGCGAGGGCGGCGGCTCGCTCTCCAGCCGGGGTCGCAGACGCCACGGCGCAAAGAGAATCGCCAGAAACCCCGTCTCCAGCAGCAGAATGTCCCACTGGAAACGGAGAAACGTCTGCCCCACGTGATAGAGGGACAGATACGCGATCCACGCGAGGGCGAACATCTGTGCGGGCGCGATGCGGAAAAAAGCCAGGGCCGCCGCAGCCGCCCCGCCCCAGCAGAGGATGCGCAGGGTCCGGTCGCCGACATCGATCCACGCGAGGGTCGGCACGCGATGGTACGCCGCTTCGCCGAGTCGACTGTGCACCCATTCGAGGTACCGACCGGCGGGCAGGATGCCGCGTTCGCCCACCAATCCGACGATCTGCACCGCCAGGGACAAAAAAGCGATGACGTAGACGAGCGCGACTGCCCGCAGGAACAGCCACCGGGTCAGATGGAACGACGGTCGGGGGACCGACGTGCCCCACAACCACCGCGTGCAGGCGGAGAGGAACCCTCGATTGTTGGCCACGCGGCGATAGAACCATTCCGAAACCGGCGCGAAACCGGGTACATATCGATAGAGCCGCAGCCACACGCGGCCCCGCGGCGCGTAGGCCAGAGCGGAGAAGACGGCATGCGCCCCGCGCCGGACCGTGCCGTCCGGCTCGACGAGGTGCCCCTCCTTGCGGAGTCGATCCGGGGAAAGGTGGGGGAAACGGGCGGCTGCTTCCTGAAGCGGGAGGAACTCCACCTTCCCGGCCGTCCGATCCCGCCAGCGCTCCACCCATCCGCGGCAGAAGCCGCAGTCTCCATCGTACAGGAACACGGGCCGGCCCGGTTGGATCGGTTCCTCTCCCATGCCTGTTATTGTCCGGTTCCGTCTTCGCCGGAGCAAGGAAGAAAGACGACGGAGGCGATGTCCGCCGGGGTCAGGAGGGGCGGGTTGCGGTGGCGACGGGGACCGGCATCAGAAGCTGGACCCAGTCCCAGCGGAACAGCAGGATCAGCCAGATGAGCGGCGGGATCAGAAACGCGGGCGTCGGCGAGGCCACGATGCTCAGCACGTCCTGAAGGAACGGGCCGATCGTAACCGCCTGCGGCATGAGCGTGCCGAACCCGATGTAGATCAGACACCAGAGGCGGAGGGCGATGAGCGCATGCAGGAACAACGTGCCCAGTCCCAGGGCGATCCACCGCCGCCGCCAGGCAACCGGCGTGGCGAGGATCATCGCCGCCAGTTGCGCGAAGGGGAGATAGCCGGTCAGACGGGCGCTGAACTCCACGTCGCGCGCCGTGCGCGGATGGACGGTTTCCACCGTGACGACGGTATCGGCGTCGAGCGTCGCGCGCTCGCGGGGATGGAAGTCGGCCGTGGCGTAGGCGTTGAACGACCCGAACAGGGCGTCTCCGACGCGGCAGAAGAGGCGGATGTATCCCGGTTCGAGGACGGACCAGGGCAACGCGAACAGGGCATAGAGCGCCGCCACGCGGACGATGAACGCGAGCACCCGCCTACCCGGCGTGCTGGGGCGTTTGGGACGTGCCATGGAACACCTTCCAGATCCAGGCCAGCCAGAAGAAGATCGGCAGAAAGATGAAGGCCGTCTGCCAGACGTCGATATGGATCGTCTCGAAGTGGGCGTGAAGATAGACGCCTACGTAATAGAGACTGATGATGCGGATCATGTTGATGATCAGCAGCAGCACACTGCCGACCAGCGCGGCCAGCAGTTTCATTCCGAAGCGTACGCGGGCGGGAAAGGCGAGCACGGCGAAGGCGAACAGCGCCACCGCCTGGATGGCGTCGCAGCCGGGGGCGACCTGCATCGTGAATCGGGAGGAGGTCACGGACGTTCCCTGCGCGGTGACCTGCTCGCCGCAGACGTTCAACACCGCGGCGGCGATGGTCGCGGAGCCTTCCAGATAGCGATCGAGCCAGTGGTGACGCACGAACGCGACATAGTAGACGTAGTTGAACACCGCCAGCAGCACCACGAGCGTGATCACGAAACGCAGCGCCGGTCGCTTCGGAGAAGCGGGACCGCCGGCGATCCGACGGTGCCCGGTTTTTTTTGGTTCGTGTTTTCGGGAAGCCGCCATGATGTTCCCGTGATCGTGAAAACGGAAAACGTGCGAACCCGGACCCGGAGCGTCTGCCGCCCACGTGCTGCGAACCGTTCCAGGCCTGATCCCGCGAGAGCCCGTGATCGCTCGAAACCGGTCCCCTCGGCGCGCTCCACAGCTATTATGACGTTCTCATCAAAGGGGGGCAAGACGGCGTTGGCCTCCTGAGCCGCCTCTTGATATGGTTCGCCGCGTCAGCCCCAAGGAAAGACCATGCCGGATCGACGGACACATCGTGGAAAACACCCGGAAGACGAACGCCTGTTCGCGCCGTCGTTTTACCCCGTTCTTCGTGAAGCCGTCGCGGATCTGTCGTGGCTGCTGAGTCGCGGGTATTCGATGACCGCGGGACTGAAACTGGTCGGCGATCGGTATCGCCTCAGCGCGCGACAGCGCATGGCCGTGCGCCGCAGCGCGTGTTCGGACGATTCCCTCGCCCGGCGACGGCGCTCGATGTTTCCGCTGGCGGCGGTGGAAGGTCGCGCCGTCTCCGTCGACGGGTACAACCTGCTGATCACCGTGGAAAGCGCTCTGGCAGGCGGCGTGCTTCTCATCGGACGGGACGGATGCTACCGCGATCTGGCCAGCCTGCACGGGACCTATCGCAAGGTGGAGGAGACAGCCCCCGCCCTTCGTCTGGTGCGAAGCGCCCTCGAAGAACTCGGCG
>CAZNQN010000248.1:4016-4348 GCA_964574925.1 uncultured Phycisphaeraceae bacterium
ACGTGACGTGGTACCTCGATCGACCCGTCTCCAACAGCGGACGGCTCAAGGCGTTCATCGAGGAAACGATCGGTCCCGCCTGGAAGGTCGAGCTGGTGGACAGCCCGGACGCGGCCGTGCGGAACGGCGACGACCTCGTGATCTCCAGCGATTCGGTCGTCCTCGACGATTGCGGCGCGTGGATCAACCTCGCCGCCTATCTCGTGGAGCGATCCGTCGAGCGGGCGTGGACGGTGGACCTTCGGCCGGAGGGGTAGCGACCGGCCCCGTTTTGGTATCGGGGGGCGGCGTTTCCCGAAATGGTCGGCAGGGATGATGTCCCTGGGATGCGG